>DASYYO010000309.1:0-5711 GCA_035933805.1 Acidobacteriaceae bacterium
TCGGCATTTGCCATCCGCGCCAGCAGGGGCCCGATTCCCATGCGCTGGATCTCTTCCGCCCTCGCCATCGGCGCTTTGATCATCGGCTACATCGGCGTCTTTCACCGCCCGGAGTTCACGGGAACGAACTGGTTCATGCACACCATCGGAGTCACCGGCTTTGCCTTGTTGTCCGGCGGCCTCATCGGACTCTCACAACACCGCATCCAGGGACTACGCCGGGTCCTGGATATGGGCTGGCTCCGGGCTACAGGCAAGTACAGCTATGGAATGTATGTCTACCATCTGCCGCTCTACGTCCTGATCGATCATTTCCTGTTTCGCGTCTTCGGCATGAACGCCGTGCTCCCCCTCGTCTACGCGTTGCCCTACATCGCGTTTCTCTTGGCAGGGACATATCTCATTGCGAAGCTCAGCTTCGATCTCTTCGAATCCAAGGCTCTCGCCTGGAAGAAGCACTTCCGGCCCGAAGCTCCTGCGCCCAGGACCATCGCCGAGCCGGCCGAAGCAGTTCGATAAGAACCCTCCGGCCCCGGTGGCTCTCCATCACTTGGTGAAGATCGAGTGATCCTCGTCGTAGCGCTTCTCGGTTTCGCCCGCGCTCTTTGCGGCGTCATCGGCGGCGCGGTCCAGGCGTTTCCTCTCCTCCGCGGCGGCTTCTTCCTGTTTCCTCTGCGCTTCCCTGGGTTGGATCTCCGGCATAAGCTTTCCTCCTCCTTCAAGGGATGCGAGCCCGGCAGCCCGAGTTTCCCTCGCATCTCGCGGGCGGCCGCAACCGGGTCTTCACACTCGCCGGATTCCGCCGCCTCTGCCCGTTGGCTCTGGTTCTGAATTTGCCCCCGCACCCAATCCATCATCCATCGCTTGATGTCCCGAAAACGCACATGGTACTGTTCACTGACTTCGCTGAGGACACCTGCATGTTCCTGGCTCCCCAGGCCCCGCTCGATGACTCGAAGTTCTTCGAGGCCGCGCAGTCCCTGGCGCAATCGCTCTCCCAATGGGGTCTGCTCATCATCGGCGGTTCTCTCGTCGTCATCGTAAGCACCTCCTACCGCCGCCCGCAGAATCGCAAGGTTCGCGCTGCGTATTTTCTGTTCATCCCCATGTGGTGTTGTCTCGCTGTCTCTGTCTATGAGGGGATCATGGTGCAGAGATCCTATGTCGCATACCTCGTGGCCTCTCGATCGACCCCCACCCAGCAGGCATTGAACAACATCGCAGAAAACATCACCAACGCAACGCGATACCAGATCCTCGCGCTCGAGTCTGCTCTCCTCATTGGCGCCCTCTGGCTGCTCATATACATTGTGTGGTGGATCTGCTCCAATCAACCCGAGGCAGGCTCCTGATGCCCAATCCCGGAAGATCCGTTCGGACGCTGCTCGCCGCCTGCGCCATCCTGTCTCTGAGCGCATGCCAGACGGCTCC
Source organism: Acidobacteriaceae bacterium (assembly GCA_035933805.1). GTDB lineage: Bacteria > Acidobacteriota > Terriglobia > Terriglobales > Acidobacteriaceae > PALSA-350. The sequence goes on from DASYYO010000309.1 coordinate 1,432, forward strand.
CGCGCCTCAGCCAACCCCTGCTTCCCAAAGCACTCCTTCGCCCCGCCCAGCGCCAGTAGCCCCAACACCCGCGCAATTGACCTGCGATTGCAGTACCTTTCCTCCCAGGTCAGGATGCGATTCCCAATGTGGAATCACCACCGGCGTCATCCAAAGCGTTACCGCCGACTCCGTCACCATCAGCGTTCCGTCGATCCAGCCAGCCGCCACCGGTCAACTCTCATCTCAAATCACCCTGCGAACCTTCAAGATCAGCCCCGCGGAATCAGCGCAGCTGAAATCCATTCAGCCAGGGTCTCGTGTAGCCCTGACGTTCCACCAGCAAAGCGGACAGATGAAGTCCATCCGGCAAATCCCTCCGGAGCCGCCAAAATAGCTGGTCCCCGTCTACGAGGAAGGCAAGCACTTCGAGTACGGCGCCGTTCGCTGCGCCTGCCGGAGAGCCATCAGAGCGCTTCCGTGGTTCGGCAGCGGGAATCGGCGGGGAAAATCTGGACAGCAACAGAGTCTTCACACTCCCCGGGGCTCCGCTCTCGATAGAATGAACACTGGAGCCGTACGCAGCAACGAGCCGCGCCGCGCATGCCGTGCGCAGCTCAGTCTGCCGTGCCGTCGAGGGGGCCGCAAAGGGCAACCCGCACCCGGCAGATGCTCTGGGCAAATGCTCTGTAAGATGAGAGAGCCGAAGTTGAGAGGGGTATGAGCGAAGGGCGTTGGGTTTTATTGATTGCCAGTGAGGTGGGGGGTACCGATTCCGTCTCCGACCGGGCCATGGAACGGCTGGTGGATGCCATCAGTGAAGAGGGTTACGAGGTGGTCCGGACCACCACGCCGGAGGACGGCCTGTCGCTGGTCAAGTCGGACCCGTCGCACAGCGCCATTCTGCTCGACTGGGATCTTGAAGAGGACCATCAGTTCGACGAGAGAGCGGCGCTGCGCATCCTGCGCGCCGTGCGCCGGCGCAACAAGAAGGTGCCGATCTTTCTCATCGCCGACCGCACCCTGGTCAGCGAGCTTCCGCTCGAAGTGGTCAAGCAGGTGCACGAGTACATTCACCTCTTCGGCGACACGCCGGCCTTTATTGCCAACCGCGTCGACTTCGCCGTGGAGCGCTACAACGAGCAGCTTCTGCCGCCCTACTTCCGCGAGCTGAAGAAGTACACCGACCAGGGCGCCTACTCGTGGGACGCGCCCGGACACATGGGCGGCGTCGCCTTCCTCAAGCATCCCGTGGGAATGGAGTTTCACCGCTTCTTCGGCGAGAACCTCATGCGCTCCGACCTGGGCATCTCCACCTCGCCGCTCGGCTCGTGGCTGGACCATCTCGGGCCTCCGGGCGAATCGGAGCGGAATGCCGCGCGCATCTTCGGCGCGGACTGGACCTTTTATGTGCTGGGCGGCTCCTCGACCTCGAACCAGATCGTCGGCCACGGAGTCATCGGGCAGGACGACATCGTGCTGGCCGACGCCAACTGCCACAAGTCCATCTGCCACTCGCTGACCATCACGGGCGCGCGCCCGGTCTACTTCAAGCCCACGCGCAACGGCTACGGCATGATCGGCCTGGTGCCGCTCAAGCGCTTCAGCCCGGAGTCCATCCGGCGGCTGATCGAGAAGAGCCCCTTCGCCGCCGGCGCTCCCTCCAAGGAGCCCACCTACGCGGTGGTCACCAACTCCACCTACGACGGGCTCTGCTATGACGTCAACCGCGTGGTCCGGGAGCTGGCCAAGAGCGTGCCCCGCGTCCACTTCGACGAGGCTTGGTACGCCTACGCCAAGTTTCACCAGATCTATCGCGGCCGCTTCGCCATGGATGTCTCCGACGAGATGCCCAACCGCCCGGCGATCTTCGCCGTCCAGTCCACGCACAAGATGCTGGCGGCCTTCTCGATGGGTTCGATGGTGCACATCAAGCTGAGCCCGCGCGCCCCGCTCGACTTCGACCAGTTCAACGAGTCGTTCATGATGCACGGCACAACCTCGCCCTTCTATCCGCTGATTGCTTCGCTCGATGTGGCGGCGGCCATGATGGACGAGCCCGCCGGCCCCACGCTGATGAACGAGACCATCCAGGACGCCATCAGCTTTCGCAAAGCCATGTCCTCGGTCGCGCACCGGCTGCGCGCCGTCGAGGATGGAGACGGATGGTTCTTCCGCCTCTTTCAGCCCGACCAGGTCACCGACCCGGTTGAAGGCCGGACCTATGTCTTTGAGGAGGCGCCCGACAGCCTGCTGGCCACCAGCTCAGCCTGCTGGACGCTCAAGCCGGGCGAGGACTGGCACGGCTTTCAGGATGAGGACATCGCCGACGGCTACTGCATGCTCGATCCCACCAAGGTCACCATCCTGATGCCGGGCGTCAATGCCCAGGGCCGGACCTCGGAGTGGGGCATTCCCGCGGCCATCCTGACGGAGTTCCTCGACGGCCGCCGCGTGGAGATCGCGCGCACCGGCGACTACACGGTCCTGGTCCTCTTCTCCGTCGGCACCAGCAAGGGCAAATGGGGCAGCCTGCTCGAAAATCTCTTCGAGTTCAAGCGGCTCTATGACAGCGAAGCGCCGCTGGAAGAGGCGCTCCCCGACCTGGTCTCCAAGTACCCCACCCGCTACCGCAACGTCACGCTCAAGGAGCTGAGCGACGAGATGCACGCGGCCATGATGCAGATGAATCTTGCGGGCCTGGTGAACGAGGCCTGCGACGAGGACTTCGACCCGGTGCTGACCCCGGCCCAGACCTACCAGAGGCTGCTGCGCAACGGAACGGAGCGCATCCGCTTCAGCGAGATGGCGGGGCGCATCACGGCCGTCATGCTGGTGCCGTATCCGCCGGGCATCCCGATGAGCATGCCGGGCGAACGGCTGGGCGGCGCGGAGAGCCCGGTCATCCGCCTGATCCTCGCCATGGAGGAGTTCGGCAAGCGCTTCCCCGGCGTCGAGCGCGAGGTCCACGGCATCGAAGTCGATGTCCATGGAGACTACTGGATGCGCGCCGTCATCGAGACCCCCGGCCCCAAGCGGAACGGCAATGGCAACGGAAACGGAAACGGCAAACAGCGGCCGCCCAACTCCGCGCCCCCGGTCAAGAAGCGCAGACGCTCCACGCCGGCCCGCACCATTCCGGAGTAAAGAGACCTGTACCACCAGCCGTCGATCGCATCACCCCGAATATCCCCGGCCTATAGTCGCGGCCAATGTCGCCGGTTGGGCAAAATCGTCGGGTGCCCCAGGTTCGTCCGCCGAAGGCGGCCGTACCTGGGCTTATCAAGAGGTATTTCGATCCAAGAAACCGGGCCACCCGCCGATCAGGTCGGCCCCTGCATGAGAGGCTCTAAGCTAACCTAGTCCAGCGCAAAGGCAACCACGGCGTCCCCCTGCTCGGTTCCCACCGAGCCGTGGCCGCCCGCGCAGATCACAACGTATTGCTTCCCATCCAGCATAAAGGTCATTGGAGTCGCCTGCGCCGGTCCAGGCAGCTCCCCGCGCCACAGTTCCTTGCCCGTCCTCCGGTCGTAGGCGCGCAGCAGACTCTCAACCGTCGCCGCCGAAAAGATTACTCCGCTGGCCGTTACGATCGGTCCTCCAAGACTCGGCGACCCCGTGGCAGCGCCCGTTAACATCGTGCCCAGCGGCTGCGCCCAAAGCTTCTTCCCGGAATTCAGATCCAGGGCCACCATCTCGCCCCACGGCTGCGGAGTGCAGGGTAAGCCGCTCGGGCTCAAAAACGGCGCGCGAAAAATCAAGTACGGCGCCCCGGCCTGTGCCGAAAGCTCCTGTCCTGCCGTATCCGGCGTGCCGAAGCGGCGCGCCGCGCCAGCGGCCGAGGGACGCATCTTCGCTGTCCAGCGTCCCCAGGCGTCCGCGAGCCGGTTCCAGAGCGTCCGTGTCTCGGGCCGCCGCACCAGCCGGGTAATATAGGCCAGCCGATTCGTATTGGCATACAGGATGCCGGTGAGCGGATCGAGCGCCGGAGAGCCCCAGTTCACTCCGCCTACACTTCCTGGATACAGCAATGTGTTCTTCTCGGAGACCGGGGTATAGATTCCCTCATTCACCAGGGTTCGCAACGTCTCCTGGCAGTACTGCTTCTCTGCTGCGTCCTTGCCGAAAACCTCAGCCGGCGTAAACGTCAGCGGAGCCAACGGAGGCAGGCTGGAAAACGGCTGGGTTGGAGAAAGCTCCTCCCTGGGAGCAAAAATACGGCTCGAGACCAGCCCTAACTTCACCGCCGCCCAAAGGAGCCCATGCCGCAGCATGGCCACGATACGGCGCCACCCTCTTGC
>DASYYO010000027.1:0-3786 GCA_035933805.1 Acidobacteriaceae bacterium
CCTGAGCGCAGACCAATTGTTTGCCTTGCTGCCCGCCGTCTACCGCACCCGCGACGCAGAGAACGGCGGCGCGCTCCAGGCGCTCTTCGCCGTGCTGGCCGAGCAGTCGGCGATCGTCGAAGACAATATCGAACAGCTTTACGATGACCAGTTCATCGAGACCTGCGCACCCTGGGTAATCCCCTATCTCGGCGACCTGATCGGATACAACTCGATCTATGAGGTCGTCTCCGCCGGCTTCGACAGCCGCGCAGAGGTCGCCAACACCATCAGCTACCGGCGCCGCAAAGGCACGCTGCTGGCCCTCGAGCAGCTGTGCATGGATGTCTCGGGGCGTCCCGCTGTCGCCGTGGAGGAGTTCAAGCGCCTGATCGTCACCGAAAGCATGCGGCACGTGCGCCCGCATCACGCCTCTACGGTGAATCTGCGCCGCGCCTCGGCCCTGGATCGCTTCAACACCGCCTTCGATGTGGAGAACCGCACCATCGATGTTCGCCGCATCGCACCGCGCCTGCGTGCCGGAGCGGACCCCGATGCTGCGCCCCTCGAAATCGCCCTCCACGGACCGGGCCGCTTCAACATTCCCGATGTCGCCATCCATCTCTGGCGCTGGAGAAGCTGGCCGGTGGGGAATGCGCCTGCGTTCTCGCTCGGAGGCGGCCGCTATCTGTTCAGCCCTCTGGGCCAGGATCTTCCTCTCTTCTCTCAGCCGCCCATCCGCAGCTCCTTCAGCGGACTGACGACGCGCATCGATGTGCCGCAGCCCATCAGCCGCCAGGAGTTCGCCGGCAGCCTGCGCCCTCAGCCTGCGAAAAAGCCCGGCGAGTGCCGAAGCCTTGCAGACGAGAGCCCGATCTTCTACGGCCCCTCCGCCAGCATTCTTCTGGTTACCGACGGGGTTGCCGTCGACCGCTCGCAAATCTGTTGCGCCAATCTGGCCGACCGGGCGGACGGCACCTGGTGCTCCGTCCCCTCCGGCCGCATCGCCATCGATCCGGAGCTCGGGCGAATCCGCTTTGCGGCCGATCTGCCTCTGCCTCAGTCTCTCCGCGTGAATTACTCGTATGGCTTTCCCGCCGAGATCGCCGGCGGCCCTTACGATCGTTCCGCATCGCTCCAACTGGCAGATCCGGCGAAGACGGCGTTCTTGGCGGTCATCGGCTCGGCTGCCTTCCCCACACTCGAAAGCGCCGTCGCCGCCTGGAACGGGCTGCGGCCCGGATCATCCGGCATCCTTGTCCTTCCCAACTTCGAAGGCTTCTCCATCGATCTGACCGGAGCGAACGCGATCCGGCTTCCCGCGGGGAGCAATCTTACGCTGGCTTCCGGAAAGCCGATTGCTTCCGGAGAGCCGATTGCTCCAGGAGAGCCGATTGCTTCAGGCGGCCCAACGGATGTTATCTGGAACAACTCCTGTGTCACTTTGACGGGGACGATTGAGGTCAACGGCGTTCCCGGCCTTCCTTTATCCGATGGCGAGACGCCCCTCGCCGGGCAGCTGCTGATCAGCGGAATCTGGCTCGCCGGACAGTTGATCGTGAGCGGCCAGACGGCAGTCGTCCAGATCTCCGATTCAACCCTGGTTCCCGGGATCACTCTCTCCCGGGCGGGTGATCCCGTCGCTCCGGGAGATCCGAGCATCGTCGTCACCGCGGCTGAGGCCGCCCTCTCGCTCACCCGTTCCATCAGCGGGCCAATCGCCGCGGACTCCGGCGGAACAACACGCATCTGCGCGAGCATCCTCGACGCCACCTCGCCCTGCTGCGTGGCCTACTCCGCCTCTGACCTGGCCTCTGCCGGGGCCGACCTGCATGTCGAAGACAGCACGATCATCGGCAAGGTCCACACCCGCACCATCCCGCTCGCGTCCAATACCATCTTCCATGCGCGCCGTGCGCGGCGCGACCCATGGCCCGCCGCGGTCTGGGCGAGCCGCAGGCAGAGCGGTTGCGTGCGCTTCTGCTCCCTTCCCTTCGACTTCATTACGCCCCGGCGCTATCTCTGCCTCCCCCCGGACAGCGCGAGCCAGCCGGCGCTCGAACCCAGGTTCATTACCCTGCGCTACGGCAAGCCCTCCTACGCCCTGCTCAGCGGCGACGTCCCGATGGCCGTCTGGCATGGAGCGGACAACGGATCTCAGATCGGAGTCTATGGCCAGATTCAGGAGACCGAAGCTGTACGCAATGTTCAGTTGCGCGCCCCCGAGTACCTCCCGGTTTGTCTGGAAAGCGGAATCTTTCTTCACCCGTCGCGCCCGCTGCTGGAGATGCGGCGCGTTGCGATTCTCTATGGCTCACAGCCGGTACGGCTCTGCTGCGACGATCCCGATGCCGCCCAGCCGAGCTATATAGGGATCGGCAGCGCACTTATGTAACCTTCACAGATCAACGAAATGGTCAGGTGCCCTCATGAAAGGCGATTTCAGCCGGATTCGGTTCAACCCAAGCAAGCAATACACCGCCGTCCTCGAGCAGCAGGGACGGGTCTCCCTCGATGCCGACGCGAATGAGCAATGCGCCATCGACGGCTATCTGCGGACCACGGAGACGGTGGACGTCGTGGGTGAGTATGGAGCCCCGGTCCATGATGCGGGCTTCGAGATCACCGTCGATCAGAATGAGATTCTGATCGGAGCCGGCCGCTACTACGTCGAAGGGCTGCTCTGCGAGAACCGCCAGGACAAGCTTCCCTACGGCAGCCAGCCTTGCCTGATTGACCCTTCACCGGCTGACTCGGCTCTCCTCGCCGACCTGGTCCAGCAGGGAGGCTCGATCCAGGTCTTCCTTCAGGTCTGGCAACGGCTGGTGACGGCACTGGACGATTCCTGCCTTCTCGAACCGGCTCTCGGCCAGGCGGACACTACGGCGCGGCTGCAGACAGTCTGGCGGGTCGTCGCAGAGCTGGTGCCGCCTGCGGGTAGCTCCAGCGGCAATCGGGGCAGCGTTCCCGGCCCGGTAAGGCCAACTCTCCCGGCCGGCGTATTAAACCCCTTGAGGCCGGTACTTTCCTCGCGTGCCGCATTGAAGGCCTCAGCCGTGACCTCCGCCTTCACCGCCAAAAAGAATCTCAGACTGTCTACGGCTGCTTCGGGTGGCTCCATTGCGGGCTCCATCGCGGGCTCTATTGCCGGTACCACCGCCGGTTCCGCACCGCCGGTCAACCTGGAGATCGACTGCTGCACGCAGATGTACGCGGAGAAGACTGTTGCCAGCACCGGCGCCATGGCCGCGGCTACCAGTCAGGGCTCCTCGGACTGCTCCTGCGAGCCAATTCCCGCAGCCGGATACCGTGGGCTGGAAAATCAGCTCTACCGTGTAGAGATTCATCTGCCGGGAGACGAGACCTCCGCTACCTTGAAATGGTCTCGCGAAAATGGCTCCGTAGTTGTTTCCATCAGGAGCGTGAATGGGCCAACGATCTGGGTCGACTCCCTGGGGCCGGATGCCAACCTGGGCTTCCAGGCCGGCGCCTGGGTGGAGATCAGCGATGACTCCTCTCTCTTCGGCCAGACGCCCAATCAGCCGGGCATGCTCTATCAGATCCTGAGCGTCGATCCCACCGGCCCGTCCCTCACTATGACCACGCCAGTGGTCCCTGTCGATCCCGCCCGCTATGCGCGCGCGCGGCGATGGGAGCAGTCGGGACCATCCGCCGGCTCCTATGGCCTCCCGCTCCCCGTCAATGCCTGGCTCACGCTGGAAAACGGCATCCAGGTTCTCTTCGATCACGAACAAAACACGCCGGTCTATCGTACCGGGGATTACTGGCTCATCGCGGCGCGCACCG
>DASYYO010000387.1:0-19724 GCA_035933805.1 Acidobacteriaceae bacterium
GGCACCTTCGGTCAGCGGCCATGCAGGTTCAGCACCTGCGGTCGTCCCCGCCTGTGTGCACTGATAGAGGTGCCCATTCGTAGCGGACGGCTGGACATACTCGTTCACGAGATAAGCCGTAGACGCGAGCCACGCGGCCCCGATGGCCTTTTGTCCATAGGGGTCAAGCTTCGCCGTCTTCAGCCCATACACCTCGATGGGCGCCTTCGCCGTCTCCAGGTCCGAGAAGGCGATCAACGCGCGGTTGTAGCACTCCGTCACGATGGCATGGGCATTCGCCGGCTGGTTGACCAGCGGCCCCTGCACTCGCTTGAGGCGCCCCGATCCCGCCGGCGTCTCAATCAGCAGATAGCCGGAGGTATCAAACAACATCGGAACCTGGAACAGAGTCTCGCCCGCATTCTCCGGCGTGTAGATCAGCCCGGCAAGCCCGGTGACCGGAGCCTGGTTTGGCCCCGTCATCGCCGTCTGCAGCCCGTAGCGCGTGGCTACCGTGGTGAGCTGGAAGCGGCAGTTCTTGCAAACCGCCGCGACTCCCATAGGCAGCACGGTCGGGTCGTCATCATCGACCAGCCCGCCGAAGCGCACGTATTCATGAGGAAGAAATCCGTCGAAGTTGATGGCGGCCGTCCCTTAGATGCTGCGCTTGGTTGCAACCAGAACCACGCTGCCCCCGGTGAGGGCAGCCGGATATGCGCCCGCGGCCAGCTCCGCTCCGCCCGGCGCGAATACCTGCAGCTTGAGGCTCGCAGGCGAGGTTGCCCCGGCAACCACCGGCTGCACGTAGTAGCCGTCAATGTTTTCGAAAAAGACGCCGGGGCCTCCGTTCAAAGGCATCTCGGAGAGTCCGGCGTCTTCGATTCCATTGGGGTTTCCCGGGGACTCCAGGTTCAAAGCATCCCCACCTGTCGTATAGCTGCCGGTAAAGACGATGCCGAAATACTGGGTTGTGTTCCGTATCCCCGGCGTGTAGTCAAGCAAAAGAGCTTCGATTGCCATAAAGCGATCTCCTTGTTCCAGTCTGAATAGCTGCAGAAGTGCTGCTCCGGTGTCTCCCGTCGCCGCCGTCCCAATCGTGTTAACAGGCCCTAAGTCAAGAGAGTCGAAGCCGGGAAGCGCGTCCTTTATCGAGAATGGCAGCCGCAGGGAAGGGGAGTTCAATACAATGCCCGGCAGCCGCCCCTCTGCGTCTGCCGCCCCGTGCGCCGCACCTGCCCCTGCTCCATGCGCACAAGTTGAAGCATGATCTCGTCCATCCCTTCGGCGGCCTTAGCTTCATACGCGAGCACCCACGGTTCGTTCCCGCGCACCGCAGCAATCAGCGCCGCTGTCCCGTATGCCACCACGTACCCGATCCGCGGATGGCTCGACAGCACGCTGTCATCGCTGCTCAAGGGGAGCGCTCCGAACTCGCCCCGTATCCGCAGATCCACGGCGATCGAGCACGGCGTCAGCCAGATAATATTGCTGCGATACTCCCATCCCGCCACGCTGTCTTGCGGCTGGAGGTCCGGGAGCACCCCGTAGTTGGCGGCCAGCTGGTACGTGCTCGCGTCGGTTCCCGCTACCTTCCAGTCGATCCGCAGCGGCTGCGCCGTCAAAGAGGAGAGCGGGCCTGATCCCGCTTGGTACGCCGCCAGGTTCAGCGTTCCTGCTGCTATTCCCGGCACCTCGACCAGCGCAATGTCGTAGGAGCTCTCCGTCGAGGCCAACTGGGAATTGGCATCGTCGTAAACCTCCTGGATCAACGGGACAATGAAGTCATCTGTCAGATAACTCCCCTGTGGATCATCCAATAGGTTTCTAACCCGCGCCTTCACCTGCCCCAGCGTCCAGGCCATTTAGCCTCCTGCCTTTACGCCTTTGGCCTTGTCGCGCTCCGCCTTGATCTGGTGGACGATCTTCCACTCTTCCGCGGTCAGCCGGTCCATCTCCACCGCCCCGTACGCTATCCTTGCGTTCTTGTACGCGGCGATCACATCGAAGATGTGCCCGCAGTTCACGCATAGAATCGCTCCCTTCTTGGGCAGGGCCGCGCAGCTCGGGCACGGGTCCGGCTGCTTCTCCATTAAATTATTCGATTGCAGAACCCATCGCGGCAGCTCGGGAATCAGCCCCTCATGGAACGCCAGCCGCGCCATGTCGCGGTGCAGATCATTCACATTCATGCGCTGCGAATCGTTCTCGTGCCAGGAATTTGCCGACTGTATCCGCCGCAGGAGCGATTGGTTGCGCTTCTCCCGGACGGCCGTCAGCGTCTCGTGAAAGTCCCGTTCCCGTACCTCCACGTAGAACTCGCCCAGGTCGTTGTAGGCCACCTCCGGCACCCGGATCTTGTGGTGCTTCTTGAAGCTCCCTGGGTCATAATCGCCCACAAAGCACAACACGCCCCCAAATCCCCCCTCCTGTTGCACGAACTCGCGGATATACTCCGCGGCGAGAACCAGGGGAATCGCCGGCACCGGCTCCATCTGCATTGTGTTCTGCGCATCGCATCCCAGATCGCGGTGCCCCCAGCGCGTCTCCCGGATCACGTGGATCGCGTAAGGCTGTCCCGCCTGGCACGCTGGCACCTCATCCGGAAAGTAAACGCCCCCGTTGATCTTGAGGGGAAAAGGGTTCAGGTTCAGAATGGTGACCGGCTTATCCGCTTCCGTCTGCTTCAAGAGCCGTTGAAGCTCCTGGTAGCGCTTTGCTGTCCAGCGCTGACCGGGATCGCGAAACTTTCCCGGATCCTTGCCGAGAAGAGCTTCCGCATTTGCCCGCTGCATCTCGGGAGTGATAACGACTGTGGCCATACTGTGGCTCCTTTTGTAAGAACAGCTTTCAATTGCTGATTTGCCGGGCTGCCACCCGCTATAGAATTCCGACGTGTTCCGTAATTCCGCGTTTCGCCGCCAGCTCATTGCGCCAGCGGCTCGCGGCGAGGGAACTGCTCTTCATCGGGGAAAGATGATCCGCCATCTGCATGGCGTACTCGGCCTTGCGCCGCCTCTCATCTTCCTCGAGCTGGTACTCGTAGCGCAGCAGAGCCTCCTGCGCTCGGGACTCTGCCGTACCCACGCGGCTGTTGATCCCCGCCGCATAACTCGACACATATCTCGGCAACAGGCCCGTCGAAGGAATCCTGGGCCACGGCCCGTAGATCATCTCGTAATCCCCGCGCTCCGGATACGGCCCAAGCATCGAGGTAAATCCATCGACCGCTTTATAGGAATACCAATCCTCCTGCGTGCCATAGGCCGAGGCCGGAAACCACTTCTCAAGAATCCATCCCTCCGCATGCGGATACTTGCGGATCTCGCGCATCTCCGTCACCACGCGGATCGGCTTGTTCTCATAGCGCCCGAAGTTCACGCCCGGCTGATCCGGGCATCCCTCAAAGCGCATGCCGCCTTTTTCCGCCGTGCTCAATCCTTCCGCCCAGTCGCGATAGACGCCGGCCTCCTTCACCAGGCGGTCCGCTCCCACCAGCAGGCGCCAATGCGGCTGACCAAACGGGTTCCTTCCGCCAAAGCTCGTCAGGAACTGCTGCACAGAACGAGGGACAATGTGATTCATGGTCTCGATGTCTTTCCCTCGGGATCGAGGACCGGGATGTCTGCCCCGGCCCTCGCCCGTTGTGGCGCTTAGTTGAAGACCGGGACTTTCAAGCCGGTCACAGAGCTGATAGCCTGTGGATTGTCAACCGCGTACTGCCGTGCGTCCACGTAGTAGCAGCCTTCGTTTGCCGTCGGATTGCCGGAGGCTGGATCGTAGATCTGGAACACCCACTGGCCGCTGCGGTTCTTGAACCAGAACGGCGCTTTGCCCCAGACCACCTTCAGCCACGAGCCGAAGTCCATGAAGTCGATGCGCGTATTGTCCGCATGGATATTGCGCACAATCTCGCGCCCGGCAATGGTGAAGCCGTCCACGTTGGCAGTTACGCCATCGAAGCCGGGCATCTTGCCGTTCGCCATCTGGATCTCCTGCTTGGCAAAGCCCATCTCCTCGTACGCCTGGATCTGCGAGGGATGCGCATGCCACACCTGCGACTTCAGCGCGTCGGTGCCGAGAGACTGCTCCACGCGGCTGAGTGCCGCGCGCAGCATCGGCAGCGAGAGCGGAGCCCCGCCGGCTGCTACGCCATTGGCCACCACATAGCTCTGCGTCCGGGCAATGCCCAGGTAGGTCCCGGTCGTCGAAGTGTTGTGGAAGTACGGAATCCCATAGAGGAACACGGGGTTGGTCGCCGCCACGCCGGCCACCATGATGAAGGCGCCGGCCACGGTTCCGGCCGGGACAGCATCGACGGTAATCGACTGAATGCCGCCCAGCTTGTTGTTCACGTTGGTCACGTAGCAGGTGCCGCGCAGGGTGTAGGTCGGGTCCATCACCTGCACCTGCTGGCCCTGCGAAATCAGCCGCGCTCCCCACGGAGAGTTCGACAGGATAATCGGATTCGCCCCGCCGCCGCCGTACGACGCGTCCACCTGCGCGATCTTGCCGTCCCCCGCCTGCTGCAGAAACTGATCGCGGTTCTTCGCCATCTGCACGGCGACATCGGCCAGGGTCTTCGTGACAGGGTTTTCTGAAACCACCTTCGGACCGCCCTCGCCGACAATGTCCACCAGTCGCGAGTACTCGACGGGAATCACATAGGCCAGGGGGGTCGTGGTCCCTTGGACCCACTGCGAGAAGTTACCCGCCGGCAGAATCCCGCCATCCAGGTTGAACATCGAAACATTGCCGGGAAATGCGGTCTGGAAGCGCAGACGAAAACTGCGCAATGAGACCGGGGTAATGGATCCGCGCTCTGAGATACGCGAATCAAGTTTTGCTTCTTTCTCGATCAGCAGCTTGATAACTTCGTTCAGAGCTTCAAGCTGCAGTTCCTGGGTCGTGCTCGCTGCACCAGGCAAGTTAGGCATGGTCGATCAATCCTTTTCTATGCGTAGAGTTCCCTTGCATCTGCGCTTCGCCGCGAGCCGGACTACCGGTATCGGTGTCCGGATCGGTTTGGCCGCCAGGGGATCGGCTCTTCCTTCACCAAGACGACATCAACTGAAGCACGCGAGGGAGAATCTGTTCCTTCGCGACGTTGTCGAAGACTCTTCCGGGATTACTCCTCTGCCACTCCGCCCGCGCGTGGTCGAACGCCGCGCTGGCGGCCAGGGGTTTGCCTCCCTGTCCGGCAGGCCCGGTCGAGCCCTTCGGCTCCGTCTTCTTGGTTGTGTCGATCTGGGCGTCTACTTTGGCGCGCTTTGTAGCAGCCGAGGTGGCCAGTTGCACGCCCGCCTCGCGTAACTCCTCCCGCGCCACCTCGGGGAGATACTGCTGCACTGCCCGGTCGATCGCTGCCAGCCTGCGCTGCCGCGCTCCGTCACCGATCGGCAGCCTCTGCAGCTCTTTCATCTGTCCCTGCAGAGTCGGGTTCGCCTGGATCTTACGCACCAGCTTGGCGCCGATCGCTTTGGGAAGAAGATTCTTCAGGTAAGGACTCACCACAGCGCCCTGCTTCTCCACGTTGGCAAGAATGCGCCCTATGCCGTCGCTGATCCGCTTCTGCGCCTCTTCCTGCAATCCCTGCTCGAAGGACTTTCTCTCCTGCACCTGCGCCCCGTGCCGGCGTTCGTTCAGCTCACGCTCCCTCCGGTCCAGTGCCTCCTGCTTCCGTCGAAGTGCCTCCGGCATCTCCTCTTTCGCCGGGGAAGGAGCGGCGTTTTCTTCCCTGAGGATCTCCAGTGCAGCCTTGACGGATTCATCTCGCTCGCGCTCTCCCTGAGAGCGATACATGTTCGCCTTGAGCCGCGCCTCAATATCCGCGCTCCGGTGCTCAAGATCGAGCCCGACCACATGATCGACAAAGCCGTAAAAGTCTTCTCCGATCACCGGTTGCCCATTCTGCAAAATCACGTCGCCGTTCTCGCCCCGCTCGTAGGAAAGCTCCGCAATCTTCGCCAGCGCGTTCAACGTGCCTTCGCGTGTCGTCGATCCCAGAAAGGTATCGCGCACGTCCATCCACACCGTGGAGTTGTCCTGCGCCGCCCGTGCGGAATCGAGATCCGGAAACATCTCGCGATATGGCTTCAACTCCGCAGCCTCTCGCGCGGTCTTGTAGAGCTGGCCCTTCAGCTTCGGATCGGTCTCGAGCAGCTTGCTGAACTCGGCGTTGCCGGCGATCATCTGGCTCAGGCTCTCCGGCGTCACCGCCGCCGCAGGCTCCAGCTCAAATTCCGTCTCCTGCTCCTCGGCCTCTTCTTTGCTCACATCCTGCGCCGGGCTCTCGTCACCGGCCTCCGGCGCAGGAGCAGCCTCTGCCTCATCCCCGCTCGGCTCTATCCCATCTGCAGACTGCCCCGTTGGCTCCCCAACTTCTGGTTCAACAGCCCCTGGGTCACCAGCCGCTGGCTCAGCAGCCTCTTTCCCCGCAGCTCCGTCGTGAATCGCCGCCATCTTCTCTTCAAGCAATGCCTTGGCATAGTCCTCGCGCAGAGAGTACTTCTGCGGATCGACCTTCGAGGCCGGGGGAGCCTTCGGGGCAGCCGAAGCCGGGGAGGTGGTAGCCTTCACGGCCGGCGAAGGAGCCGCAGCCGGACTCGACGCAGGAGCAGGCGTGGCCGCCGGCGTCGAAATAATCTTTGTAGCGGCAGGGGTCAGAACATCTGTATTCATAAAGGTGTCGTTTCCTCGAAATCGGGGCATCGGGGCTGCAAGTACAGCCGCCTGCATTCCGGTGAGATCAGGCCGCCTGGACTGGGCTGCTTATCGATGTTTCAGAACGCGTCTCTTCGCCTACAGCGGGCACGGAACCAAACGCGAACATCTCAACCCGTTCCCGCCAGCTTGATTAGGGTATTGGCGGCCTCGACCTGTCCTGCGATACTCCCTTTGGTCGACTCCGGCGGAAGATGCATCAGGCTGCCAATGGTGTTCACCACGTCGTTGACCTCGTCTGCCGGAACAGCAGGAGCCTTAGGCGAGCCGGCCTGGTTCACCAGCGATTGCCGGGCGGCATGCTCCAGACTCTGCTGTGTCTCCATTGCCACGGCTGCCGTCAGATAAGCCAGAATGTTTTGCCATCCGGCCGGATTGCGATCCGGAAGGTCGGAGTTCTCCTGGCAATACTGCCGGACCACCTGTTTCAAGACTGTGAAGTCGTCGATCTCCTTGTCCGGCAGGATCGACGGCCGGGGCTGCCCGGTCGGCCGGCTGGTCCTCGCATCCAGCACCGGAATCGCCTGCGACTGCAGGAGTTCATCGATGTTCTGCAGCACCTTCGCCCGCATTGCAGCTCCAGGCACAACCATCCCCGGCACTCCCAGCGCCGTCGCGGCCTGTTCCTGGTTCGTCGGGTCTTCGAAGATCGTGCGGGCGATCGGGTTTTGCGCTGCGGCCTGCATCAGATCCATCCACCGTTGCCGCAGCTCCGCCGCCGTGATAGGGAAGCCCTGGTCGGTATCGGGATACGCGTGGACATTCCCACCCAGGTCGTCCAGCCGCACATAGTTGTTTCTGAACTCCGAGCCTTTCTCCAGAATTACCTGGCGAAGATCCTCGGTCATGTTCTCCTTCGCGCATCGCACCGCCAGCTCATCGGCCGCCGCGTGCTCCTCGCGCAGATTATCCCAGTAGATATTCAGCTTTCCCAGGGCCGTGTTCAGTTGCTGCTGCTGCCCTCCAAACGTTTCCACATGCGGATCGCCTCCTCCGCCGTATACCTGCGGAGGCACCCCGGCAAACATCTGCGCATTGGCTGTCAACGTGTTGAGATAGCTGAAGGCCTCTTCGTGCATCTCGAATTGAAACTGGAACAGCGCATCGGCCAGGCGCGTCGAACCGGGCGCTCCGGTGCGCTTCAGCTTCACCAGGTTCAAAACCCCGGGCAGCAGCGGCTTGCCCTGCATCGCCTTCGTATCGATCAGGTCGGCATTGGCCAGGGTCACGCCCGACGAACACCGGTCCATGAACTCGTGCAGAATATTCGCCATATCGTTGTACCGCTTTTGAAAGGGAACAACGATGTCGCCGATCGATGGCGGATACAGTCCGAATCCTTCGTGCGTCCCCGCCCATGTCCATTCCTTCGTCAGCACTGCTTCCTGCGCCGATAGAAACGTGTCGCCCACATTGACCAGCAGAATTCCACCCGGGTAGGCCTCGCGCATGCGCTCCCCGAACTCCCTGTCGTCTTCGAGATCGAACGCCCACGGCTGAATCCATGTCCTCGAGAGCGTCGGCCTCTGATCGTCGGAGATTCCTAAGTAGGCGCCGGTCTGGGAATACACCTGCTGGCGTGCCAGCCGGTCGATATCGCCATTCGCCGACAGGCCCCCGCCGGAGGCCGTGATCTGGTCATACATCTCCGGGTACGCTGCGCGCAGCGCGCCTAAATGCACCTCAACTTCCAGGTTGAGAATCGGTGTCTGCCTCAGATTCTGCGCCGCCGGATCGCAGTCCACCTCCAATGGGCAATAAACGTTCTGCGCCACCATTCCGTTGGGGACCTCTTGCTCGCCCACCTTCTGAATCGCCGGCCCATATTCGGCAGGGAAGAAGGAAGCTTCCCCCAGAGCCCTGCCGCAGTGTGCGCACGGATGGCTCACTGCGGCTCCGCCGAGGACCGCATCCCAGGCCCTTGTCCCTCGCGCGCTGGCGGCCTCTGCTTCCGTCTCATCTTCCGCGCGCGGCTCGGCCGGAGTGTCCGCTCCGCAGGCAAAGCAGTGATAGCGGTCCGGCAGGATCTCCGTCACCGTCTCGTTGAAGACCGGCTCCTTGCGAGTTCCCGCCCGGTCCGCATCCACTACATACCGCGTATGCCGGAACACCGCGCCTGTCGTGTACAAATAGAGCAGTTGCTGTTTCAACATCGACTGCTCACGGTTCTGCCGCTCCACAATGTCGATCAGCGTCTGCGCCGCCTTGGCCGTCGTCACATCCGTCAGGTGTTCGGCATTCTCCGGCAGCCAGCGCGACTTCGGCACCTGCGGAGCCAGCACCGCCACAAAGCCCGTCGCCAGCATCTGGTAAAAATTGTTGCAATACTGATAGAGATCCTTGTCGTCGGAGTCCTCGGCGTGTTCCCTCTGGCCGTTCTCGTTCATCCAGCCGGCCGCATCGAAAAACTCCGCGCTCCCCGGGCCAAAGGCAATAAACTGGTTCCCCTTGAAAAACTCCAGGTTCAGCAGGCAGCGCTGCATCAGCACCATGCGATCCTGCGACCATTGATCTTTGTACCGCCGGACCAGCGCGATCAGCCGGCTCTGGTCCTCCTCAGACAATCCGGCGCTGTTCTGTGGCTCATCCGCGGCGCCCTCCATCGGATCGGAAGGCGTGTGCTCCATGCTCTTCTGCACAGGAGCGGCGATGAGCGAATTCAGGGATACCGCAAAACCGGGAGTCGTCATAGCTTTGTGTCTGCTTCTCAATTCGTGGATTTGGAGCTGCTTGTTATTGCCGGGCGCCGGCGGCGTCCGCGTGCTCTCTTCCCGCCGCCTCCGCCTCGTCCAGGGCTGCGCGCACACTCTCCTGCCGGGCGGTCCTCTCTCCCTGCGGAATCCAGGCCACCTTCGGCCCCCCCGCGCGCTTGCCTCGCTCCCGGTATGCCTGGCGCGTCAGCGCATCCGCAAGCTTCGTTGGCCGGTTCCGCAACCTCAGCAATTGCTCCAGCGCCTCCTGCCCGGGATCTGCCGCTTCCTCCGGTCCCGCCTCCTCCAGCTCAGGCTCCGTCATCTTCGCCGTTGGATAGAGAGCACCGCCCAGCCCCAGCAATGCCAGGCGATCGAGCAGCACTCTCCGCTCCTCTTTGAGTTCATGCATCCCCTCGATCAGGAGAGCCGTCATCTCTTCGTGCGACGTGCGGGATATCCATGGGAATCTCATGCGTTCGATAACTTCCTGTGGTTTACAAAAGCTGAAAACCGTTGGCGGAGCAGACAGCGCGGCGTAGGAAGGCTGCGGCGGGACCTATTGCATGATGTACTCAGCCGTAAAGGACACCGTAGCCGTTCCACTGCAGCCAACCGCCCCCGTCATCGTCCCCGTCGTCAGGCTATCGCCCGCGGCAATATTCACCGACTGCGTGGAATAATAGGAATAGCTTGAGGAGTTCAAAGTTACCGTCGCAATCCACGTCGAGGTTGTCGCGTCGTAAAGACCAACCACCGGGTAAGTCGAGCAGCCCGTCAGAACGTTATTCACATGCGTGTCCAGCCGGGTGAACGTGATCGCCTTGCTCGGCTCCCACACGAACCCCTGGTTCGGATTGGATCCAGCGAAGTTATCCAGGAAGGTCGTAGTCCAGGTAAGGCGCGGCGCATTGGACAAGGTCGTCCCGTTGATGGCAAGGCTCTTCGTGCTCACGCTCGCTGCCTGTACTGCGCCGCTCGCGCTCACCGTGAACTGCGACGCTCCTCCGTTGACGTGAAAGTCCAGCAGGTTCCCCGCGAATCCGGAGCAAGTATTGATTCCCAGAAGAGTACCCGCGGTGCTCCACGAGCTCGGTGCGGTTGACCCGGAGCAATTCATATAAGTCAAAGGAAACGTGCTTGTGCCCGTGCCCCCGGTATAAGGCGCGCCGCTGAATGTAACCTCGGCGCTGGATGCCGCTCCGTTGGCGGAAAAGCTCTGAGCCGCGGAAAAAGTATTGGCATCTCCTGCCGATACCAGGCTGCTGCAGCTAAACGTGCCGTTGCTCAGATTGAACGAGAGCGCCTGGCCGCTGGCCGAACACGACGGAAGAGCCGACCACTCTCCACCTGCTGTTCCATTGGAGTTCTGGTTCAGATTCACGCCGAGTTGTGCGTGCGCTCCGCTGCTCCATGCAAGGAAAACCACAACAAAGACTAATCTGCGCATACGTAGCTCACCACGTCTGTTCCTGTTCCCGTCAATGTCAGAGTCGTCGTCGTGGTCTGCACCCGAACTGCAGCCACGCTTGTCGTATCTGCCGCCGTGCATGTCGGCGCCACCGTGTACGCTTTGAGAAAGCTATATGTGCCCGCGCCTGCGGCCAGAGTCAGGTGTCCGCGCAGATCGGTGTTGCCCGCTGCGCCGTTGCCGATCGCTGCGAGTTGCAGCCACCCGGAGGTGTCCCCCGAGCCACAATTGCCCAGAGCAGCCGTCGAGCTTCCAATTCGAGAAAGCCCCGTGTCCCCGATCACCGTGCTATTCTGCGGCGCGGAAGACCAGCAGAGCCTGCTGGCTCCTCCAACCTGGAGAAGTTGATTGCCTCCCGAACTCGCGCTCTGATTCAGCAGGTAAAGCAGCCCCACAGACTGCCCCGGAGAATAGAACCCCGCCCAATTCGACGTTGCGTCGTTGAAGAGTTGCAGGTCGTACAACGCCGCCGCGGGATCGCTCATCTCCAGCGCCGGGTTGGCGGTAGAGATCGTCTGGCTGGCCGTGAAGGTATTCGCTGCGTTCGTCGCCGCCGCATCTGTTACTTGTGCTGCCGTGTAATCGCCGGCCGCTGCAGTGATGGCTCCGGTCCGTCCAAACACGGAGCTCACGGCGGCGCTCCCTGCCCCTGGCGCGCCTCGGCGTCCGGTCTCCTGCGCGCGCAGTGTCGTATGCGGAAGAAAGGGCGAGACTACCGTTGCCGCGGCGAAGACGGCCATGACTGCCAGCGCCCCTGCCGTCTGAGTGCGAATCTGGTCGAGGAGCTTCATCTCAGTCGAACTCCGTTACGCGAACCGTCGTTGCCGTTGCGCTGGCGGATCGTAGATTGATCAGCAGGGTCGCCGGAATCGAATAACCTCCTGAGGCATCCGGACCATGGCCCAGGACCAGCGACGAGCCGCTTCCCTGCGGAATCGGTGTTCCCAGCAGGATCGGCTGGGTCTCAGGGGCGATCTCATACACCTGCGTAAAGCTGGCCGTCTGGCCATCGTCGAACTGATAGGCCAGCCCTTGTCCCACGCCGCCGTTCGCGCTGAAGTCCTCAATGATCTCCACGCGGCGCGTTATTTGTGTCGCATAGACTGCGGTGAATGCCCCCGCCGATCCGTTCACGTTGATGAGTCTGGTGTGCGCCATCTATTTTTTCCTCAGCTTCATGAGAATCTCCGCAAGCCTTGCCTGCCTGCCCTTCTTGCCCGCGTCTCCTGCATGCTCCTCGGCATACTCCGCCGTGGTCTTGCCGGCGCGTTTTGCCGCCTTGCTGAACTCCCCCTCGTCCTTCGGTTCAATTGCCTTCTGAATCCAATGCGCCTTTCTCATATCACGCCCTCCTTCTGGAGAACCTCATCCAGTGCCACCAGAACCTCCCAGTCGCTCTCCAGCAAGCGGACCTCCTTGAGGAACTCCTGCCCCTGCTGCTCGTCGCGGATCATGGCCAGGTCGTCCTCGATCGTCTTGATCTCGCGAACCTCAAATACTGCAAGTCCGTCTTCACGGTAAGCAGGCAATGCCTGGAGGATCTCGGCGACCTGCCGTCTTCCTGCCTCCATTGCGTCCGGTGCCATCGCCATCCCCATCGGTGGAGCAGGGAAGGGCGCTGCATGCCCTGCGCAGCCCAGCATCGCCGGCAATGCTATCCATGCCGCGATTGCGAATATCTTGCGCATGTCCCCGCTCCTTAACTCGACTTCACCAGTGCACAGACCGGAACGATGGAAGGATCCCGCCACACCTGCTCCGGGGTCGCCATGCCCGGACCTTTGTACTCGAGCGGAACCGAGGTGGACTTTCTCCCTTGCTCATACAGCCCCGAACAAAAGAACTCCTTGCGGTCAACCCGGATGGGCAGGTGCAGCAGTTTATGCCCGATCATCGAGATCTCCTGTCCGGTGTCGTATGCGTCATCCACCAGGTCGAACTGTGCCTGCAACAGTGCCGAATAATCCGCATCGTTGAGCGCCGGCGTTGACGCCAGCACCAGGTCTCCTTTGTATTGCTCGATGTAATAGTCCAGGTGCCCGACGTGAACGCCGTGCTCCTTGGTCGCCTCCAGCACCGCCCATCGCTTCACCGCGTCCACGTAGAACAGAGTTGCGATGTGCGAGAACGGAGATCCCGTGAACTTCTCAATCCCCAGGGAAATCGGATACCGCCCCTGGCAAAAGAGAGGCATCCCCGGCCTGCACGCGGCGTAGAACTCCGCTTTGCTTCGCTCGGGGATGCCGGAATTGCGAATGGTATCGATATGCGCTGCCATGGCTGATCCTGGTTCGTTATTCTGGTTTCGCTATTCTGGGTTCGTCGCCTGTAGGAGCCAGACGGTATTTCTCACAGTGGCTGAGTCAGCAGATAGAAGAGCGGGGAAGAGCTTTCCGGGAGGTTCGGGCAGGGATGTTGACTAGCCATGCACCGCCGCGGCCATGGGTGCCCCATCCTTGCGGAGCAAGGGTGGGAGACCACCGCCGCCGGCGCCAGGCTTTTTCCAAACCAAACCCGCAGAGACCGCCTACGTTCGAGGATGGGCAGACCGCCCGAATCAATGCCTTCCCAAGGACACGCAGCCCGTCCTAACGAATCTCCTTCGGAGCCACTGCTCGTGAGAAATACATGCTAGGCGGCAGGTGCTGCCGTCGCCGAAGGAGTCGCTGCCGCCGGAGCGGCTGCCGGCGCCGAAGGCGTCGCCAGGTGCGAAGGCAGCGCATTCAATACCGCCACCGCTCCATTGATGAGCGCCGCCGTCGATGCCGACAACTGCTGGCCCGCGAGTCCAAGGATCTGCGCCGCTGCCGGCGTCAGAATCGCAACCGCCTCGGTGAACTTCTGTACCCCGGTGCCGCTGGACTTGCCCAGAGCCGCAAATTTCTGCTCTGTCTGGATCACAATCCCGTACGCTTGCGTTGAGAGTGCGGCAATCTGGGATGCGATCGCGCCCGCCTGTGGGTTCAGCGCGGCAAGCACCGGCGCCTCCGCCGTGGCGATCTTGCTCACATCTCCGAGAACCAGGTTCAGGCCATTCTCGAAGTCATGGCCCACTGTCTGTAAAAACGTCTTGAATGACATAATCTCTCCTGATCAAGTTGAAGAAAGCTTGGAATGCCCGAGGTTGAAACTCGATGGTCGCTGCCGGTGAGCCGTCTGCGTGGCGCTCTCCGGGATACAACGCGCTCCGGCCGCCGGCGAACAGAGTGTCGTGCGACTTACGGCAGCGGGCTCTTCACCAGGTAAGCCACCCCGGTGAGCAGTCCGGCGACGATGGCCGTGCGCATCAGCGAGATCAATCCGCTGTGCGATAAATTGAAGGTCTGCGGATCTCCAACCGCCGCCGTAATTGCTGATGCTGAGCCGCCGATAGCCGCCGCACCCAGTCCGTGCAGCCAGGTCCTCCAGGGCATCCATCGATTCATGCTTCCGCTCTCCTCAGCCAGCCCCTCTTGTAGACCGCCAGGGCCGGGTTCTCTTCCATCAGTGCCTCGTAGTGCTCCTCCGCCAGATGCTTGAGCCTGGTCAGCAAAGCCGCCGGATCGGCGTGGTCCAGCCGGTCCAGGGTGATCGGTCCGATCCGCCCATCACCCTCCACCCCAAGCGCCCTCTGGAGCATCCTCGCCGCTGTTCGCGTCCCGCAATTTACGCCCAGCGAGAGCAGCTTGTTGGCGACCTCTTGATTCGTAATCTCCGCGATGCACAGAGGCTGGCAGTAGCTGCTCTCGTAAATCCCTTCGGCGATCTTCAAGGCCGCGATCTTTCCCATGGAGTCGAAAAACAGGCAATTCGTCAGCTCGGGATGATAGTGTTCATCGATTCCGAAACGGGTCCGCTTCCCGTCTGCCGTGTGGGTAACTACTCCGGTCAATCCGGCGTCCTCGAATTTGAGGACATAGTCGATCGCCGCCTTGATATTCGCCAACGCGCCACGTCCTGGAAGTGAATTCTGCCGCAGACA
This sequence comes from Acidobacteriaceae bacterium, assembly GCA_035933805.1. Classification (GTDB taxonomy): domain Bacteria; phylum Acidobacteriota; class Terriglobia; order Terriglobales; family Acidobacteriaceae; genus PALSA-350. The sequence continues at coordinate 14,822 of DASYYO010000387.1, forward strand.
CACGTCCGCCGGCGCGGCAGGTGTCTTGGTCCGGCTGCGAAAACGTCAACTCTGATTGTTTTGTGAATTCGAGGCAGAACATCTGCGGTTCGTGCTCACTCGCTCGAAGGAGCGAGCTCCCCCCGACCCCGCAGCGAGATCTCTACCGCACGCCGAAGAAGTGACCGATCAGCCCGATCACGGCTCCGCCCGCGCCCCCGCCGCAAAGCGCCAGCGCCGCTGTCACCAGCTTGTGGCGCGCCTGCGCCTCAATCTCGCCCGCCTCGAGCTCTTCGAGCCGGACCTCGTGCTTGTCCATTCGAACTTCGTTGCGGCTGAGCGTTGCCTCCACCAGGGGCAGCCGTCCGTGTGGACCGTCCAGCCCCAGCTCCTTGCGGAGAAGCTTCACGTCCGCTCCATTCGCTCGGCCCTGTTCCAGGCTCTCGTCAACCTTCCCTTTAAGTTCCGATAACTCGCTTAGGATGCGCATCTCGAGTCCGCTCTCCGGCTGAGTTACGAGCTCGGACGCCGGCCGCCTTGCCGTCTTGGAGGATCTTGGCAGTCCCATCACTGCACCCCGACCCAGGCGCTCGCCTTGCACACATAAAGCGTGTCTGGGGAGCCGGATTGATTGGTATAAAGAGAGCCGGTTGTGCACGATCCCGAAGGAGCTCCGGCTCCCGTGGTCCAGCAGGATTGCCCGCCCGTGGGTGTCATCGTGCACACCGCCTCCGCATTGGACTGCTGAGCCAGCGGAGCCAGGTCGAGATAGCCGAATTGCTCCTGCGTAGGTGTTGTGCTGGTATTGAGGGCCGCAAAACCCAGGTAGCAGCCCGAGTAAGGGCCGAGGTCGATCAGCCCGAGAGATTGGTTCGTCCATGTCGTCGAAATCGGCACCGACAGATTGTTCAGCACGAAAGAGTCGGTCCCGCCGCAGCTCGCCAGCAGCCGCAGCCCGAAGGTCTGGGCCGCGCCGCTGCTTTGCTTCACCCCGACATTGACTAGGTACTTCCCGGCTGCGAGCCTCTGGCCGGGCCCGATGGAGATCCCATTCTCGTTGAATCGTGTCGTCGAGCAATAGGTGTACGCAGGGGACGTTCCCACGTTGCATGCCGTATACCGCTGCGTAATCGGAGAAGTCACGTCCACAACGGAGCCGACGCTCATCGGTGACGGCTCGTAGATGGTATTGCTGTTGAACTCCCACGGCGCAATCAGGCCGAGGTTGCTGTTGAGATAAGGCGCCGCAAGATTTCCCGTATTGAACGCCTCGTTCGTCTGTCCATGGGAGGGCTCGACCGCGCCCCAGTCCCTCGGCAGATAGGGGCCGAACGGCGTGCTGTTGATATTCTCCGTCGATGTCGCCACCGTGCCGCTCCCCCAGTCCAGAAAGCCATTGGTCCCGTATACATTTCCGTTGGGACTCGCGCCCATCAGCTCGATACTGTCAAACACATTGTCCATGCCGAAGTTGATCACCGGCCCGTTCGGAAACGCCGCGCCGCCATCGATGTTTCCGCTGGTAAAGTGCTGGAATTGGCCGCCAATGTAGCTCTCGCCGCCGCCGCCGTAGCGAACGTCCGTCCAGTTCATGGTCGTCGCCTCCCAGTCCCAGAGGGGAGCATTCCCATAAGCGGTGTTTCCCGGCTCTTCGTAAAAGTTGCTGAACGTGCTCTTCGAGGCCAGCTGCACAAGGTTGCCATTCTGGTCATCATATCCGCCAGTGAAGTTCACGCCCGAGCCCCCTGGTGTGCTCGGGCCGCCTCCGCCATAAGCGTTGAAATTCGAGTAGCCGTTCTCCCCGCCGGCGATAAAGTCGGCCGAAAATCCCGTCGTTCCCGAATGAATCGAGATTCCGTCCCAGCTCGTGCCGTCCGCTGTGAGCGAGCAGGTTGCATAATCATGGGTGTCCGTCGGCGGCAATCCCTCCGCAATCCCGTAATTGCCAAACAGATTCAGATTCCGGAACTGGGTCGAGTAGGGCAGGCCGACAAAGTAGAAGTCTCCGGACGTATTGTTGAACGTCACGTTGTTGATCTGGTTCGTCGGCCAATCCTGGACCAGCAAGTTTCTGATCGTCGACTGATACCAGGCGCCTTTTCCCCCGCAATTCACCCCCGAGTTGATAGGAAACGCAAACGCGAAGTTTCCCCCGAAAAATCCCGGATAAAACCGCGCGTTGAAAGGCGTTGTTCCCCCGCTGTTGACCGTTGGGATCACCGGCCACGGGGCCGAAGGCTTCTCCTGGTTCAACGGAGCAATATAGGCTCCTGCTGCATGCGCCCCCGCGGAAGTCCCGTTCTGCGCTCGTGCCGTCAAAGTGATCGAATAGGGTGGGAGCTTGCTATATCCCACGTAGAGAAAATCCTCTCCGTCGATCTGCACCATGCCCCATGGCGCTACATTCGACTGCGGCGAGAGCGGCGAGGGCGCAATCGAATTGTTCAACGTAACAGTGAAGGGCATGCTTTGCGCGGAGCTGATCGCCGTAGCGGCCGTTTGAATGCTGCTGCCGGCAAACCACTCTTGTTGGCTGCTGCTGGCGCCGGTGTAATTCTGTCCGCTGCCGAAGGTCACCACCTGGCCCGCGACTGCGGCGACAATTCCTACGAACGTAGGAATCGTGTACGGGAACATCACCTGTTCCCCCACCGCCGGCGGGGTCTCCCCGCTCGCTACCGTCATCTGGTTGGAGCCGTTCGCCACGGAAGCCACGCCGTTGCTCGCTCCGCCCCCGCTCGCTCCGATGATCCACCCCGGCCCGAGCGGGTTGTTCGCATAGGGCGTCCTCGTCATCAGCGGACGATCGTTCGGAGTTTGCATCGTGCAGCCGGCCGTATTGCAGATCTGCCATGGCTGGGTCGTGTCGATGCGGTAATCGGTGTTGATCGTAAACGTATGCAGATTGACATGTTGTCCGCCATTGCCCAGGTTGAATACATCCTCTCCGGGAAATCCGGTGATCTGCGAAAGCCACACGCTCTGCCCATGCATCTCCTGCGGCGCCTGCGTCTGCGTATGCGTCAGGCAGTTTCCCACCGGGATGGTCAAAGCGATATTGTTCGCAAAGCTGTTCTGCTGTTGCGCCGCCAGGGCCCCCGCCAGGCCGGTGAAGGCTCCGGGCGCACCGTTGCCCGTATCGTCATGCCCGAGGTCGAACTGCTGCTGGACCGCAATCGTCATCGGCGATGGCGTCGAGAGCGTCGCCGTGCTCGCATTCACATACGTGATCGTTGGCTCAAAGGCGGTCTGCAAACCCGCTGCCGTCGTGCCCACCGCCACCAGCGTTTTACCCGTATCCGCCGGCGTGAATCCTCCATAGCCGGGGTTGATCGAAACCGTGGACGACCCTGCCGTCAACGTGCCGTAAACATTCCGTAAATCGCACTGGGCGCCGAACTCTTTGACGGAACGCGCCTCCGCCGGAATATCCGTTCGGTTATCTGTAACCTTTACGGTGCCATCGTTGGGGAACGGGGTGTGCCCCGCGCCTGGCTGAATGGTCACCGAGCCGCCATTCGCCTTCGCCGCGGCAATGGCGTTCGCCGCCGTATACGCCGGGCTTGTCGCGTAAAAATGATAGAGATCCTGGAACGTATTCGACGCATTGTTGGCGAACAGATCGTTCACCTGCGTAGCTGCTCCCCCGCCGCCTGGAGGAACCACCGCAGCATAACGCGTGCCGTTCCAGTGGTACCAGACCGTCGGCACCTGGGTCACATCTACCAGGCCAAGATTCGCGCTGCCTTGTACGCTGGCGATCGTCGCCGCCGAGCCTCCCAGCCGGTACCACTCGTTGTTGAGGATAATCGTGTTGGTTCCCGGCATCGCCAGGTTGGCGTTGATCGCCTCCTGCAGGCCCCCCGTCGCCGACGTCAGATAGAAGGGAACTTCGTGATGGTTCGCCGGGCTGATCGTGATCGAGCATTCGCTGTTGTTGGAGATGGCCGTCGTCGGTACCACGACCTCCGTCCGGCTGGGATTTCCGTCCACAATCTTCACCGGGCTTCCCGCCGCGAAGGCCGCAAAGAAAGACGCGCCGCCCTGCACACGGCACGAGGTCGGTACAAAATTCTTGTAAGTGTCCGGGGCATAACCCTGCACCCGCCACTCTCCGTACTGTGCCGCGATGATCTGGCCCTCGACATTCTGTCCGTTCGCTCGAGCAGCCCATGCCGCGGCAAGCAGCAAAAGCATCGCGCCCGCCAAGCCCCTGCCTGCCCACGGTGCCTTCTCCCCAACCCCACTCCGCTTCATGGATGCACTCCAACGCAATCGATTTCCGTAAACGTGGCGGCGATCGCTCCGTTCGCATCGCCATTCTGGATTGTCAAATTGATGCCGGACGCTGTCTTGTTGCTGACAAACAATCCCGTCACGCCCGGCGTAGGCGGACTCATGCCCTGGCAGGTCACCGCGTAGTTGCTGTCGGCAAAGCCGCCCGACGGCCAGCTCACCGGCCCAAAGGTGCATTGAGAGAAGGCACTGCCGGAGGTCGTCGAGCAGATGCCTGACGTGATCAGCAGCGACTGGATCACCGGAACACTGCGCCCGTTGCTCGCCGCCGTCACCTGCCCAAAGCTGTTCACCGTGATGTCGGCGTTGGTATAGCTCCCCGCGGCCACGCCCGAGGACGCAAGATCGATCTCCGTGCGTTGCGCTCCGGCGTTATCCCCGAGCGCAAACCGCGAGGAGAAGTTTGCCGCGCTCTCCTGCGCCTGGGCGCTTCCGTTGCTCTTCAAAGTCTGGTAGAACACCGCTCCCGGCGTAAAGCATGTCCCCGGCACAAACGTCGTTCCGTTCGATACCAGGCACTCTCCAGCCGTTCCCGCTCCTCCATTGTAAAGATAGCCGCCGCTCGCGTTGACCGCCCCGTTCTCTACGTCCAGCGGCCAGCTCGGGGTGTTGGTTCCCACTCCCACCG
>DASYYO010000396.1:0-16422 GCA_035933805.1 Acidobacteriaceae bacterium
CACTCCTCTTCCACGAATAATGCGTACGGCCGCCGGGGATCGAGGACCGCCCTGGAGCCACGCCGCGCAAGAATCCAAAGGTCGCGGTCGGCGCTCCGCTCAGGATAGGGTGTCGAGGCCACGGGCGTTCACAGGTACACAGAAACGAATTGCCTGCGATATTCGGCTTCCTCAAGAGGAAGCCTCTTGTGCAGGCTCGCCTTCGGCAACGCTCCATGCTGGAAGCGGCGCTTGGGAAAGACCGGCATGCGCAGCCCCGTCACGGCGGCAACTCCGCGCGAGACGATCTCCCCTTTCAGGGCGTACAGCTTCTCCACGTCATAGTTCGTCAACTTGATAAATGGAATCGCTTCCGCCACCGCGATTACGTCGGGGCGCGTGAATGGGCTGAACCCCTTGAAGCCATAGTGATGGGCGGGAGCATAGGTCCGAGTGTAGGACCGGCTCAAGCCGCCGCTGTAAGTCAACGAGTGTTTGATCTTGCCGACGCCCCAGCCTTCCTGATACAGCATCTGGTTGTTGATCACGCTGTTGATCGTAAGTTCGGGGTTTTCCTCGATCGGATAGTCCTTCAGGTTCTCATCCCCGCCCTCTCCATCGAGGAGGTAGCGCCACTCGGGATACCGTTTGCGGATGCCACGGCAGAGCGCCAGAGCCATCGTCGCCGACTCAATGTCGAGCGGTTTGTAATCCTCGACCACGCGAATCGTCTCCACGGCATTCAGCGTGGCCGGATCCGCCTCGATCGCTTCCAGAAAGAGACCCATGCCGAGAGCATCGAGGAATGTCCGGGCCTGCTGCAGATCGGGCCCCTCTCCCAGGTCCAGAACAAAGGCCTTGAGACGGCCAAGGTTCATTCCCAGCTTCTTCATCGCATGATAGGCCGTGAGAAAGACGCTGCCGCTATCAATTCCCCCGGAGAAGCAGACGCCGATGGGCTCTTCCGCCGGTATCCGCATCAGCCATTGCGAGATCTCCTTCGTCAAGGCTGCGATGTAGGCCGATCCGATCACATCCAGGTCGGGCGGCAAGGTTCCCGATGCAGGTTCGAAAAACCTGGTGTACGTTGGATCGGGGTCGGGACAACCGATGAGGTGAAGCTCGACGATAAAGTGGGCAGGCACCATGCGTGTGTAGCTGGGATGGAACTGTTTTTCCAGACCTTCCGACCGGAGCCATTCATAAATGGCGTCGATCCGCGAAGCCACAACCAGCACAGGACCGGCCTGCTGCTTGGCCAGGAAATAGCGCATCGGGCGGTCGAGCGATCGCGCCATCCTCACCTTCTTGCCCTCGCGCGCCATGAGCGCGAACGAGCCCTCGATATGGCGCACCTCCGCAGGTGAGCCATTCAAGACAATCTCTCTCGCCCCGTCGAGACTCAAATTGTAGATCTGGTTCGTTCCGGGCTCGGTCAGATCGACTACCCGCTCCACGTAATGGTTCAAAGCCAACCTCTCGGTTTCTCTCCTCTTTCAAACAGTCTATCCGCTCGCGTCATGACAGGCCTGGATGCCGCTGGAAAGCAGGGCGCAGAGGGCGCGACCGCCGGACTGCGAAGTTACAGAGCCTCCAGCGATTCCCGGACGGTGGGAGTCTGGCCGGCCGCCACCTCGCGGCGCCGGATCTCGTGAAAGCGGGTCAACGTTTCATTTGCCTCAGCCAAGGCCTCGATTCGGTCGGCATAGGCCGGCAGCTTTCCCCCTGGAATTGCAAAGACGCTGATGTCGTCGTCGAAGACATCCAGGTACGCGCGCGCCCCGCAGCATCCCAGGCTCATCGCCGCGCGGCCGGTATTCATCACCTGCGGGACGACCGCGCAGGCTGGACGGCCCATCGCCAGCGCATTCTGCTTTTCCACCTGCTGACACGCCTCGGAGAGAATGAGAGCTTCTCTCGCCGTCACAAATAAAAGCACCACGTCGGGTTCGAGCGGAGTGTCGGCCAACGGGCAGTAGACGACATATTGAGGCGACGTATACGCGACCGGGATCAGGACAAGATCTTCCTTCCTCACGTAGCCAAGATCCCCAAAGACCTTCAACGCATCCTGGAGATCGGTCTGGTGGAGACCGGCCTGTTGCGCCACGGAAGGCTGCAGGTTGTGCGTGTAGACGCCGATGGCGCACATCCTGTGATCTGCCGCATCGGTCGCGAACCCGCCGCGCGCGGCATCCTGCCAGAAGCGGCATCCCGCGGGCGCCAGCGATGCTGGGCGAGCCATGTCTTCAGGAATTGCCTCTGTGAAGCGGATGGCAATGGGCGTTTGACGGAGTTCCAGGCACTTCTCCAGGAGATCCGCCAACTCTGAATAATCAATAGGCAGCATAGAGGGATTGTTCATACGACGGAGAAACCCATCTCCGAAATAAATTCCTTGAGCGAGTTCTCCGTGACAAGGTGGGGATGGAACTTGATCTCCACCGTCGCCTCAGGATAACTCGAAGTCGACCGGATGACTCCTGCCTTCTTTTGCAGCATCGTATCCAGACCCACTGCACAGGTGATGCAGCTAAATCCCTTGACATGGTAGAGCACGGTCCGGCTCTCGGCTGCTTCCAGCGTGCCCAGCGCGGCCAGGCTACCGGCACCTGCCAGCGTGGCGAGTTCAAGAAACCTTCTACGAATCATTCAAACCTCCTCTGGGGAGTCCCTGGGGACTGCCAACGGGAGCGCTTAGCGCGCGGTTGCTAGTCCAGGCTCATACTTCCAGGGAGTCTGCAGGCTCGCCTGGTCGGAAAATCGCGTGTCGGTATATTCACTGAACGGGATCCACTTCTCCAAAACCCCGGTCTCGATCATCATGTGTTCCACCATGTCGAAGTCCGCTTGCCGGGGAGCCAGGCTGCTATAGGTAACGCGGCTCATCGGCTTGGTGAGGGCCCAACGCAGCAGCGCCGGCTTCTGGTTGTAATAAAAACGGCCTACGAAATCAGCGGCATCGTTCCTGTAAGGCTCGCCCTTGTCCAGCCACAGTCCCGATCGGGCGATGCCATCCACCAGAACCTGTACCGCCTCGGGCCGTCGGTCGATCAAGTCCTGGCGGACGACAAGGATGCACGACATGTAGTCCGGCCAATAGGCAGAGGCTTGAAAGAGAACGCGGCCGTAGCCTGCCATCTCTGCCTGGGAGGGAAAGGGCTCGCCCATTACGAACGCGTCGATCGCGCCGGCCGCGAGAGCGCCCGAGACATCCGGCGGAGCCATCTCGACCATCTTGATCGAGGCTGGCGGAATTCCCCACACCTTCATTGCGCGGAACAGGAGCAGCCGCTCGTCGGAGAAGCGGCTGGGGATTGCAATCGTGCGGCCGCGCATGTCGGCGAACGTCTTAACCGGGCCGTTTTTAGCCACAACCACTGCGCTGCCATACCGATGTCCCAGGTAGACAATCTTGATCGGCACGCCTTGGGCCCGGAGAGCAATTGCCATCGGCGCAACGATGAACGCCGCCTGCACTTTGTTCGAGATCAGCGCCTCTTTAATCTCGGGAAAGCCCTGGAACATCCTTGGCAAAAATGTCTCTCCGCTTTCGGAGAATTTGGAGATGTAGTCGGTCACCGGGCAGGTCAACTGGCAGGTGACGGGAACATAGGCGACCACAATTTTTCGTCTCTCAAGCGGAAGATACCCGTTCAGGACCGCTGTCCAGTTCACATTGAGGTATCCGTGCAAGGCGGAGATCAGCAGGAGCCATCCGCAGGAAATCAGAAGAATTTTGTTCTTAAGACGCATCGCGGAACCCCCATCGAACAGACTTCGCGCGTTCCAGTCTGCGAAACGCGGTATCCAGCGCCAACCCGATCAGCCCGATCAGCAGCATGGCCGCAACCACAAGGTCGTAGCGCTTTCCCGAATTGCGCGCATCGATCACCAGATAGCCGAGGCCCGAATCGACGGCAATCATCTCCGCTGCCACCACCACGAGCCAGGCGATGCCGAAGGCAATGCGTAAACCCACCAGGATCTGCGGCAGCGCGGCCGGAAAGACCACTCTGGCAAGAAGCTGCGGAGGCGTAAGGCCGAAGTTGCGGCCAGCCCGCCGGTATATCGCCGGCACATTGGAGACGCCGTTGACGCAGGTCACGACGATCGGAAAGAAGGCGCCTAAAAAGATCAGAAAGATAGCGGCCTTATCTCCCACTCCGAAGAGAATGATCGCGACTGGAATCCAGGCAATGGGGCTGATCGGGCGGAGCAGTTGGATCGCGGGATTGACCACCCGCTCAGCGGCAGGATACCAGCCGAGAGCCAGGCCCAGAGGAACTCCGAGAACAGCCGCAGCGCCAAAGCCAAAGAAAACCCGCCGCAGAGAGTCTTCGATGTCCTTCCACAGAACGTTTTTCCGCAGCAGTTCAGCCATTCCCCGCTGCACATCGAGCGGCGAGGGGAACACCCGGGTGCCGGTCCACAGAACCGAGAAGTACCAGAGACCAAGAAGAACCGCCGAGGCGAGAATCGGCCAAAATACTTTCTCCCATCTTCCCGGTTGGGCGAGCGAGTTCATATCTTATGGGCCAGACCGATCTGCTTGAGGATGCCGTCGCGGAGTTGCAAATAACGGGGGGAGCTGATGTCGCGCGGATGGGCGATGTCTATATCTACAACGTCCTGAATGGTTCCGGGACGGCTGCTCATGACCGCTACGCGATCGGCAAGCTGCACGGCCTCGTCGATGTCGTGGGTGACGAAGAGAATCGTCTTGCGCTCCGCCTGCCAGATGCGAAGCAGTTCCCCGCGCATGATGAGGCGCGTGATCGAGTCCAGAGCGCCAAAGGGCTCATCGAGGAAGAGCACGTCCGGATTAACCGCCAGGGCGCGAGCAACCTCCAGCCTTTGCTTCATTCCCCCTGAGAGCTCCGGGGGGTAGGCATTTTCAAATCCCTCCAGCCCCACCATCTTGACGTAGTGGGCAATGCGCTGCCCCCGTTCCGCGCGGGACAGCTTGAACAGGCCGAAACCAATGTTTCCTTCGACCGTCAGCCAGGGAAAGACGCCGCGCTCCTGGAAGACGAAGATTCGGCGCGGATCCGGGCCGCGCACCGCTTCCCCGTCGATTCGAACCTCGCCGACGGTAGGAAAGAGGAAGCCCGCCATGATGCTGAGCAGCGTAGATTTACCGCACCCGGACGGCCCGAGCAGGCAGAGAAACTCGCCATCGCCAACCTCGAGATGGATGTTCTCGAGGACCGGAGTGCTGTTGCCGTCTCGTTGGAATATCATCCCTACACGTTCCGCGCAGAGCTTGGTTTTTACCGCATGCGGCGTCGCAAGGGCCTCCGTAAGTGACACTACTGTTCCTCCGAGTAACTCCAGCGAAAGGAGTTCATCTTCTCCAGCGAGCGAATCCCCACATCCAGGTGCAAACCGATGGCTCCGATCAGGACCATGCCCGCGACCACCAGGTCATAGCGGTTTCCCGCGTTCCGGGCGTCGACAATCAGAAAACCCAGTCCCGAGCTGACAGCAATCATCTCCGCGGCGACGACCACCAGCCAAGCGACTCCCAGTGTAATTCTCAGGCCAACGATCAGTTGCGGAACGGCGGCAGGCAGCAGCACGCGGCGGATCAAGTGCAGCGGACCGAGGCCAAAATTCCGGCCGGCATCGATATAAACCCTGGGTGTGCTCTTGACCGCATGGATGGCCGTCAGCAGCAACGGAAGAAAAGAGCCGAGGAAGATCAGAAAGATTGCCGCCAGGTCGCCCACCCCAAACCATAGAATCGCAATTGGGATCCACGCCAGCGGCGAAATCGGGCGGAGAACCTGGATGATCGGATTCAGGGCCATCTCGGCCCGGGGATACCAGCCGATCGCAAGACCCATGGGAATTGCCAGGAGCGCCGCGAGAACGAAGCCCCAGGTGACACGGAAGAGCGAAGCGACCACATACTTCAGCAGCAGTCCGTGCCGGACGAGGTCCAGGATTCCACCGACAACGCCCCAGGGGCCGGGCAAGAGCTGTACCCGGCTGCGAGCCGCTGCAATCTGCCAGAGCAGAATGAGAATGGCGAGAAACGCGGTTGGCCCCAGCCAACGCGCGGGTACCCAGGCCCTCTGCTCTCTCCCGCTCGTGCCCGCACTCGTCTTTTGCCACATAAAAGAGGCCAAGCCTGCCTTGCAGGAAATCACGGAAGGAGTTGAGGAACGCGCCGTAAGCCGCGGAGATAGCCGCGCGGTTCACCTGGAGTCTTCGTCCAAATCGCTATGCAGGCTGTGCAAGGATCAATGACGCGGAGCTGCCGGGTCAACGTTCGAAGGGTCGATCTTCTTCTACAACTGATGGTTGACCCGCCCATGAAATCCGCGGCCATTCAAGCTTGCTCTACAAACGGCAGCCGTGCAGCGAACGCCGCGGCTTTTCAACGAGAAGAGGCTGAGTCCTTAATGCTTCCACTTCATCGCCGCGGCGTCGAAGGTGGTGACCTGCGCGGCCATCAGACCATCCTTTGTCTCGTAAGCATCTGCTCCGCGATACGGTTCGGCCAGGAAAGGCGCCTCCGCGCGCCACTGGACGTTGATCACGTCGCCCACCACAAACGTATGCTCCGCGGTGATCTTCAATCCGCAGGTGCCTCCCTGAGATGGCGGCTTTACGATCTTGGCAAACATCTCACCGACCGCCGTCCGGCCCTTGACCGTCACCCCATTCGGGGCGAAGAACTCCACGTTATCGGGAAACTGGGCCATTAAGCGCTTCCAGTCGCAGGCGCTGAATGCCGCCATGTGTTCGGCCACGACCTTCTGTGGCGTAGCCTGGCGAACTCGTTTTGGCAGGACATCCGTCTGGGCCGAAGCCAAGGACGGCAAAGCAAAGCCAGCTAAGAAGAGAAGGACGGCGAAGGCGATCCACGCGGCGCGAAGCTTGGACAATTTCATGCGCCGATTATTACACTCAGTCGTTCACCTGAGGCGGCGTGGCGGGTCTCCTGGATTTCCGCGAACCCGAATCGCAAACAGGAAACGCCCATTGACCGGGCTGCCGGTCCGACTCACAAAGCCGGCAAGAGATTGTTTATACGATCAAAGATGCCGCGGCTTTGCGAAAACAACCTGAGAGAAGAGCATGGCTTCCGATCACATGTTCTTCGACCTGCTGGCCCCTCTCTCCAGCGTCCTCGCAAATCAATGAAAAAAGTGCCGAACGATGGCAGACTCAAACCTCATCGCACGATACTTTTCCGGATGACGAGAATATCTCCAGCACGATCTTCGAGGCGGGCTGCGCGATTCTCTCTCAAAATGTCTTTGAAAATCCTTGGTTCTCAGCCATGGATAAGGTATCTTGGCCGACACGAAACACGAGAGCCATCCAACGACGGAGTAGCGCAATACGTTGATCTAGACAAAGAGCCAGACAAGTCGGGTTTTCGAGGTTCGTACCGGGCCCAATCTCCCGCGGCATGACTCTGCTGCCGCGGGGTAGCCAAAAGTCTCGAAGCTCTGAAGAGGTATCCCATGATGCTTCCTCTTGGTCTGCGCGTGCGGCTGTTCGCCGGCTTCTTATGCATATGCTTCTCCACCGTCTATGCGGCTGCAGCGCCCTCCGGTGCTCCTGATTCCAACCCCTCTCCCACCTCCAGCGTGCCGGCTCCCAAAAGCGCGGTTTCCACACTCTCTCCGGAGACGGTAACGCTGCCCGGTCCTCTGCGCTCCTTCCTGCGCATGGCCGGCATCAGTCAGAGCACGGCGCCCGAACAGGTGCTGCCGTACCTGGCGCACAACATCTACACCTTCGGATTTCAGAGCGGCAAGCCAACCGAGTTTCTCTTGCTCATCGACCGCTATCTTCGCCAGGCCGGGGAATTGGAGAGCATCGCGGGCGCAAGCGGGTGGATTCGCGTTCCCAATTGCGAAAGCTCCGGGCCTCTGCTCGAGATCCTCGGTTATCGCCTGCGGCAAGGCTGCGGTCAGAGGAATGCGTCCCTGGTAACTTCCAATTCAGACCGGGCCTTCCTCACGATTGACTCGGGATTTCCCCTCATCGAGCTCGAACAGGCTCTGCAGAAAGGAACGCCATTCAGCTATCCCTTCCCGCTCACCCGTCTTCCGATCCTGTTCAAAGAGGCCGACTGGATGAGGGTGAGCACCGAGAACAAGCGGGATACGCGCAATCTGATCGAACTTCTGCTGAAGGATCCCGTTGTAGCTCGCCTGTATTGGGCGATGGCGCAAAACGATCCGCGAACCGCGGCGGCGCTGGAAAGGAATCCAGGGTTGAGAAGACTGTTGCCGTACGCCTCCATTCTGGACTTCTACGGAAGCCAGATCTGGATTCGATCCGGACGCGTGATGGTGCCGGGCGGGGATGCCGGCGAGGCGGCGTGGAAAGATCTCGCGGGCGCGAGCCCGGCATCTCCTGGGGAGTTCGTGCTCCACCTTATCGATAAGGACGGTGGATGGCTGGCTGCGTATTTCGATACGCTCTCGCGGATCGGCCACGTTCAGCAGGCGCATTTTACCGATCCCGCGCGGCTCAAGAGCCTCTATGGCGCATTTCGGTCTCCGGATACCCACTCCGAGGCTGCTGGTTCCTCCCTTCGTCCCGCTCCTGGCCTTCTGGTTCTCTTCACCCGCCTTCGCTGGGCGCCGGATGGCGAGCCCCTCATTCCCGGCAATCTGGACGTCTGGAAAGAGGTCCTTCGCGAGAGAACAGATTCCAGAATTATCCATGACGTCGGAAGGCATGCCGGGCGCTGGAATCGTCCGGAGCAACTGCTGGAGGGGATGGTCGCCCTCTCGCGCGTGCAGACCGACACCGGGCCGCTGCAAGCTTATCTGGCGCTCGCAGAACTGGATAGCCGGCGCCCCGCCGGCCAACAGCTCTCTCCCGGCACCACCCTCCTGCTCGCCCGCAAATTCCCAGAACTGGGAAGCTGGTATCCGATCTTCTCCGAGTTCCCCGACCTGAATGAGACCTCGATCACGCGATTCGTAAGCGCGGCCGAGACGTTGGATGAGATTCACAATCACGCCTTGCGCGGCAATGCTCTGGGGATCTTCCAGGCGAATATAGGGCTTTGGCAGATCCTTGTCCGCCAGGGAGAAATCCCACGCAGCCAGGCGAACGACTCGTGGCAGAAGGTGATCGATCCGCTCACCCGGGTCCCCTCTTCGGCCGAGCTATATGACGCAGGCTGTGCTTCGCTGCGAGCTGTGCTAGTAGCAGCGACGGGCAAACCGATGGCCAGCCAGGATGAGATCCTCGACCTGCTGGCTGGGCCGCGCCAGGAGACCCCGGACGGGCAAAGGATCCATCGTGAGCTGGCGGACAGGGAGCGATCGGTTCTCGACAGCCAGCGCCTGGTCTCGCTCGATACCCTATTGACCCTGGGCGATGGGCTCCGCCGGATGGCCAAAGGGGAACGGATCGCGCCGGCCTTGATTCCCCTCGCGGCCGAGCTTCGGGAGTTCGAGATGCCGCGGCCGATCTTTACCAGCTCCGAGAAGACCCGCTGGGCGCCTGGCGTTTATAACAACCGTCACACCGAGCTTCAGATGCGAACCGACCTGGGCAAGATCCTGCGGGCGCCGGCTTCGCGCGAGCAACTGGAGGAAGCGCGGGGGCAGATCGTTCCGTTCCTTAGAGATACGCTTGTAGGCTTGAATTACGCCTATTACGAGCCGCCCGGTTCTCAGATCCTTCATAACAATTCCCTCTTCGTCCGCTCTCACGACTTTGCGGGCGAGACGTTTCTCGGGGATCAACAGCCATGGCAGACGCCGCAGTTGTTCAATGCCGGCACACCGGCCGGCGGGGGCGCATATCTGGCAGGCTCTCTGGCCGATCTGCCGTATGCCCTGGCGACCGCCGAACAGGACTTTATCGCGCCGGAGAACGTCCAGGCCTTGATCTGGAAGTCGTTGGTTCCAGACCTGCTGGTCAGCGCCACGCTTCCCCGATGGTGGGCGGTGAGCCGGAACGAACTGCACGCGGTCGCCCTGTATCAGGAGTCCGGAGAAGAGCTGATCCGCTCTTCTGCAAAAAGCGGCGATCTGCGGAATCAGACGATCGGCATTCTCTCCGATCGCATGGAGCCGCGCGAGCTGGATCGGGTGGATGAGGCGTTGGCCGCCGGAGATAGCGATTCGATTCTCGGGCAGGCCATGCCCGCGGACCTTTTCTACCTCGCCGCCGAGTTCGATCAGCGCTTTCCCGATCAAGGAGCCTCCCAGGGCCCCGCGTCCCGCGAGCTGGCTTCTCTCAACCGGGAGCACCCTGCGGAGATCAGCTGGGAGCACATCTCCGCGGATTTTGGCGTGCCCCATCCGATCCTGGCGGAGAACTATGGCCGCGAGCTGCTCAGTGTGAAGCCGTTCCCTCCCTTCGGAGGAAACTCCAGCCGGCTATTTGCCGAATCCTGGGACTCGAGCAATCTGTATTGGGCTCGCCTGGCCGATGAGATGGGCTATTCCCCGGTCATGTTGAACCATCTGGTCCCTGAGCTGACGCGCCGCATGGTTGCCAAGATCTTCGCCAATGACTTTGAAGATTGGAGGGCGCTGCTGCGCGCCATGGAAGAGACCGGGGATGAGTTCCGCAAAGGCAGGTTGAACCCGGTGGAAGCAGCGGACACTACCCCGCACTGAAGGCATCGACAGGGCTCAGGATCTCAAACTCGGAGCCGGCCTCAAAGAGACAGCAGGCTCGATTGGATGGCGATCGCGATGAAATATCTTCTCTTCTCCTGTATCTTTCTGGGTCTCTTTCCGGGCTCCGGGACAACGGCGAGGGCCCAGGATGACGCGTTACACATTCGCGTCAATGTCGATCTCGTGCAGCTGGATGTCGCCGTGACCGATCACAAAGGTAATTACGTGACAGGTCTGCGGCCGGAGGACTTCGCCGTTACCGAAGACAGGATTCCCGAGAAGACAGCCTTCTTTGGCGAGGGCAATCAACCCGCCCGCAGGCTGCTGGAGCCGGTCCCGGAGACGCCTCCCTCGGGGCAGCCATTGAAGCAGGCGTCCGTGACGCAACCAGCGCCGGCCGCTCCCAAGGTAGTCCGCCCATCGTCCGCCAGCGCCGATCCCACGGAGACCCTGGGCTCGATGGTCTCCGGAGCCAATGTCTTTATCCTCTTCGATACCAGCAACTATATGTATCGGGGATTCGCGTTTGCGCAGGACGCGATCGCCGACTTTGTCCGCTCTTTAGGGAGCGCGAGCAAACTGGCGTTCTACTCTTACAGCCGCGATCTGTCTCGCGCCGCCCCCCTGACGGATGACCGCTCGCAAGTCCTGCACGGCGTGCGCACCACGGTCGCGGGCGATGATGCCGCGCTCTATAACAGCCTTCTGCTGACGGTAAAGGACGCCGCAACGCACACCGGGAGGAAGGTGATCGTCGTCTTTTCCAACGGTCCGGACAACGCAAGCGTGGTGCCTCCGGAAGATGTTGCGGAGCTCGCCCAATCCACCGGAACCGTGATCTATATGATCAGCACCCGCGAGGCTCAACTGGAGCCGATCTCCACTGCGGTCTTTGAGCGGATGAGCAAGGCGACGGGCGGCAAAGCCTACTTCGCGAAGACCTGGAGAGATGAGACCAGGGCCTTCGCCTCCATTCGGGACGACCTCGCTCACCTCTATTCGCTAAGCTATTATCCGCAGCCGAATCCCAACCGCGGCTGGCGAACGATCAAGGTCAGGCTCGTAGGCGACAAGCTGCAGAAGTACCACATACGGACGAGAGACGGATACCGGCTGCAGCAGGCGCAGGCATCTTCCGTGACTTCCCGGCTATCGACTCCCGGTTCAAACGCAGCCACCAACTAACCGCGCTCTGTAACCGGAGAGGACGGCTGACTTAGCTGCGCTGGCGCCCGGCCGGGAGTTCTTTCCGCCGCAGGAGAAGCACCGGATCTCACAATAGCTCAGGCCCGGTGCTTTTGAATGTAGTCCGGCCGCAGTTCGCTCCCCATCCCCGGCCTCTCCGGAGCCAGCACCGCGCTCTCTACCATGTGCAGAGTCTCGATGGTAGAGGACTGCCCTTTGAAGCTGCCCGACTCCATATAGATGGCATTCGGCATGGCCAGGAGCATCTGCAAATCCGCAGGTCCGCCGCCGTGGCTCGCGACGGGCAGTTTGGCAGCATCAGCGATCGCTCCAATTTCCATCCACTCCGAGACGCCGCCTGCCCGCCTTCCGTCCGGCTGCACTACGTCCACGCTGTGGCGGGAGATCAGATCGGCGAAGGCATACTTTGTATATTCGTTTTCCCCGCCCGCGACACGCATATCCAGGGCTTCGGCGACCTGAGCATACCCGGCATGGTCGTAAGGGACAATCGGCTCCTCCAGCCAGTAGCATCCCATCTCCTGATAGACCTTGCCGCGAAGAATGGCTTCATCTACATCGAACTTCTGATTCGCATCCACCATGATGCGGCGATTTTTCCCCGCAATCTCCATCGCGGCCCGGATGCGTCTTACATCGTCATCGAGAGAGAATCGGCCCACCTTGATCTTGGCCGCGGAGAACCCTTCGTCGAATGCAGCTTCCACCACTTTCTTAAATTGAGAGAGATCGTTGTCATCGGGGTAATACCAGCCGCACATGGAGTAGACCGGAACCCTGTCGGCATAGGCGCCCAGCATCTTATAAACCGGCAGGCCCGCGGCCTTGCCGAGAATATCCCAGATGGCTACCTCGGCGGCGGAGATGGCGAATTGAGCTACGCCCTGCACTCCTGAGTATTCGAGTGCCTTCCACATGTCCGAGCGTAGCCTCTTCGGATACGACGGGTCTTGGCCCACCAGGACCTGCTTGATCTCGTCCTCAAGAATGCTCTGCAATACCTTCGGAGCGCCCTCCATCGTCCCGAACGAGCAGTCTGCCCACCCGGTAATTCCGGCGTTGGTCTGGACGCGCAAGACGACGGCTCCGCCCGCGGCGCCAAACTCGTGAATCGCGTCATAGTAGATCTTTCCGGGAGGAAATCGCAGGACATCGGTTTCGATTCCCGTGATCTTGATCTGCTTTTTCATGTCGTCCGCGAGAGCGAGGGCCGGAGCCACCGCGGCCCCTCCGGCAAGTCCGAGAAATGTCCGTCGATCCATGCCAGCCAGCATATTGGAGCGTTTCAAAAAGCGCCAGCCGGCGTTCGCCGCTCGAAAACCAGGAGATCTCTCGATCGGTTCGGGATGCCAATCTCTCACCTGTAACTATGTCGAGTGCGGATGACTTACCCTGATGCGAGGAGGGCGCCGGAAATCTCTTCGGACGGAATGTCTCGGTCAAGATGGTAGGAAGGCCGGCCGGAGTCTTCGCCAGCCTTCCCCGTTGGGACAGCTTTGGCTGCGAACTGACGCCCGCGCCGTGGAAAGTGAATTCGAGGTCCAGTTACGCCCTAAATAACACGCAGCAAGAGAAGGATGATGATGATAAGCAAGATCAGGCTGATACCGCCGCCGCCATAGTAACCGATGCCCGGCCCCATGCGATAACCGCCGAAAGCAAAGAGTAGAAGCAGGACAACCAGAATAATAATCATAGTCTCTCCCGTGCGGCGGTCGACTTCCGCCTGCATCGACCTATCTGATGCGTTCGAGGGAGGTTATGCCGCCCGCAGGCCGCATTGCTTGCGAAGAATCCTGCGCCTCTCCGCATCTGTCGATGAACGAGCCTTCCCCAGCGCACGGCGACCTTTAGGATGTGCGCTTGCCGGCTTCGTTGGACAAGAGCGTGCTTAACCTCGGCTCAGTGGTGCCTGTGCTTTAGCACCATCTGTGCGATCGCAATTGGGCCGTCGAAGAGATCGGTGATCTCATAGCTGAGGATGAACATCGAGGCGGCGAAGATACCGGGGTACGTTTGCCATGCCTTCACTCCCAATCGCCAGACGAGATCACGATAGGCGGGAATGGTGGCGATGGCGGCAATGGCCAAGCCAAGCGCCGATCCGGCCAGCACATCCGTCGGCCAGTGAATCCCCAGAAAAAGGCGCGGAAGGGCGATGAAGAGAGCCACGTAAGCGATGGCCAGAACGCCCAGACGGTGTGAGGCAAAGAAGACGCCGACGGCTAGACAGAGGAAGAGGATCGCGTGGTCGCTGGGGAAAGAGCTCCAGGTGTAGATACTTCCCAGAGACATTCCGTGGGGCAGTTGGAAGTGCAGACCAGCGGTACGGAACGGCCGCTCCCGGAAAGGAAGGATCACCGCAAAGGCCCTTCCCAGAATGACCGCCGGAATCGCCAGAGAGACAACGGCCGCCAGTTTGGCGCGCCTCTCCTGGGCGGCCTCGGCGAGGTTAAGTTTCTCGAAAAACGCCGCCCAGCATAGAAAGACGATGGGAGCACCCTTCAATAAGTTGTGCTCGGCAAGGAGGAACATGGCCCAGTCAAGCTTCGACGAGCGCGAAGTCAAAGAGGCCAGGTTGGATGCGATGAAGAGGTCAAACCGGTTCAGCCACGGGGAATGCGAACCGATCCCGGCCACTGCGCCGTGCCGCACAAGAGCCAGGCAGATGAGAAGGACGAAAGCAGAGATGACTACGGTGAGAAAGAGACTTGGCTGCCTGGAGAATGGCCTGGGCAAATACCAGCGATTCGGAACAGTGGACACGGAAAGCCCCCAATTGACAAGATGACGAGCACCGATACTGGAGGGGAGCCATTAATTTACCAGATTTTTACGGGCTCGGGCAGGTAACTGAAGTATCCATCCGCTAGGCCGGCCGTCGCATTGGCGTCTGGTGAAGCCGAGGCTGAGTTCCTCATCCCCGCCTTGTATCTCCCCGGTCCTGCCGGTGTCATCTCTGCTTCGATGCAAAACCGGCGCTTGCAGACACAAAAACGCCAAACTTAAGCCTTAGAGTGCCTGTAAGTCCCTCATTTGTCGCTCTCAGTTCCTCCTCGAAGCCGCGGTCCGGCGCGCCCCGCGAGGAAATTCGGTGCGGGGCAAGTCTGCGTTTTCCATCCTGACGCGGCTCTGGAACACTACTCCTCGGAAGCGCCAACTCGTTGATAGAATGCGAAAGCATCCCCCTTAGGAACGAAGCTGCCTCTGGAAAGCTTGGGAAGGACTGTGCGTGGACTTTTACGCGTTCGATGCCTCGTACCTGGAGAAACTGCGGGATGGGGACACGCGAACCGAAGAGCATTTCGCGAGCTATTTTCGTGAGCTGATTCAGCTCAAGCTGCGATCACGTGTGAACTCCAAAGAATCCATTGAGGATATCCAGCAGGAGACCTTTGTCCGGGTCTTCTCTGCTCTGCGTTCCGAGAAAGGCCCCAGTCAGCCCGACCGGCTGGGTGCATATGTCAACTCCGTATGCAATCACGTCCTGCTCGAGCATTATCGGAGTGAAAAGCGGACAGATCCGCTCGCCACGGACGGACTCGCGGAAAGGCTCGTCGAGCCGGGACGCGACGCGTTTTCTCTCTTGGCGACAAAGGAAACCGGCAACGCGGTCCACGAAATCCTCAACCGAATGACGGAGCGAGACCGCTGCCTGCTGCGCGATGTGCTCCTCGAGGAGCGGGACAAAGACGAAGTCTGCCGAGAGCTCGGAGTCGACCGGGAGTATCTACGCGTTCTTATCCACCGGGCCAAGCAATCTTTCAAAGGCTTCTTGGCCGGGAGGTAGCAGTTACGGAATCATTTTGAACTCGTTTTGTGACACGTTTTCCACTCCAAGACACTATAGAGTTGAGGCGATTCGATGGACCATGAGCATGCGCTGCGGATCTCGGCAGTGGAGAGATATCTGCTGAACGAGCTGCCACAGCCGGAGTGCGATGAGTTTGAAGCTCATTTCTTCGATTGTCCGCATTGTGCGCTGGACCTTCGTGCCGGGCTCCTATTCCTGGAAGAGGCGAAAAAGAACCTCGCCGCGCGTGCGCCGGCCGGGAGGGGCCGGAAAACCAAGCCTTTTACGGCGCTGCTACGTTCTTTACGAATGCCGGCCCTATGGAAGCCGGCTCTGCTCGCGCCCGTGCTGGCGCTGCTACTTTTTGTAGCGTATCGGGATACGACCAAAATCCACCAGGCCCCGGGCATAGGTCCGTTCGCCGTACGGGATACCCCGAAGATCCTGCCCGTTCTCTCGCTCGCTCAAGCCAACAGCCGCGGCGGAGAGATCCCCTCGTTCCAATCCTCTGGTAAGCCGTTTCTCGTGCAATTCGACATTCCCGGAGACGATCGCTACCAGGACTACACATGTTCTCTTCTTTCTCCTGCCGGAGACATCCTCTGGGAGGTACAGGTTTCCCCCGAACAGGCCAAAGACACCGTATCGCTGGAAATACCTCCCATGCAGAGCGGCAAGGGCGTTTATAGCTTACGAGTACAAGGAAACTCCAGCACGGGCCAGGTTGCAATTGCCCGTTATCGCTTTGCCTTACAGCAGCCAAACTAGCGGATTTTCTATTGCTATGCTCCACCGAGCTCTGAGAAGTGCGGCTTTTCTTGATGAAAA
>DASYYO010000003.1:0-2165 GCA_035933805.1 Acidobacteriaceae bacterium
CGAAAAGGATGTATTCATTTGGCTCAAACAAGCCGGATTTCCAGCCCCAACAATCTACGGAAAACCGCAACCTTTGAATCTTCCGCATGCGGCGCGTTTGCTGCGGGAGAGCATTCGATCTCTTGTTGAAAAGCGCAAGGAGGGGAAGCCGGGAGATCCTTCGCTACTCAATGCTTTTCTGGCGGCCGGCCGGAGTTACCCGCGGCTGGTCTGGGACAAATCGAACCAATTGAGGATTGACACAGTCAGACGACAAGAGACAGCCAAGTCAATTTTGGCGCCCGTTGCGGAAGCGGCTGCAGATCTGCTCACAAAAGTGGACTTTGAGCTTGTAAAACGCTGTGAAGATGAGACCTGCGTGCTGTGGTTCTCCGACCAGACTAAGTCACACCGCCGGCGCTGGTGCAGCATGGAGATATGTGGAAATCGCCAAAAAGTAGCGGCCTATCGAGCACGTCGTCGTGATCAGAGACCCTCGAATCAATGATCTTTTTTGCACTGACTCTGGCAGAGCAGGAAACTCGGCCGATTCACTGTTTATCTCTTTCCCAATCTTCATCCATGCCACGTGGCGCCGACTTCCCGTAGCGTTGCCACGTCTTCCGGATGGATCGAGCCATCCGGCAAAGGTCCCGTATTCAGCAGCAAGTTGGCATTTTGCTCGCGCGCCGACTTCAGCATGGCAATCACCTCGGGAGCTTTGCGGTGCCTGCCGTCATCTCTACTGTCGTATCCCCATGCACCAGGCTGCAGCGTATCGCAAATCTCCATCGGTTTGGTGCGGTTTCTGCTCCACGCCCGATCCGCAACTTCGCGAGCATGCTCCCGGCGCTCCGGCGCAATACTGTCATACGTCTGGATGCCCGCAGTCTTCCGCTCGGGAGCCGCAAAGTCCTCGGCGCCGGTCGCGCCTTGCTTGAACGAGACGAGGCAGTCCGGCTGCAGCCCGCGAATCAGCGCATATGTCTTATCCAGCGGAAACAGATCGGGCCGCGCGTAATATCCCATCAGCGGATCAAACCATATACCGCCGAGCGGACCATATTGCGTCAGCAACTCATGCAGTTGCGCATGCGCGTATTCGATATAAATTCTGAAATCGACGTCTTTCTTCCATCGGTACTGCGCGGGCTTGACTGCGTAAGCCGGCCGATAGAAGTTCCACCCTGCGCTGGGATCGCAAAAATACGGATGATGCCAGTCCGCACCCATCGAATAGTAGAGAAACAGCTTGAGCCTTCTCTTTCCGCAAGCCTCCGCGAGCTCGTTCACCAGGTCCCGGCGGGCGGGTGAGTCTGTGCTGTTATAGCTGGTCTGCCGCGTCCGGAAGAGGCAGAATCCCTCGTGATGCTTCGCCGTCAGCGTGATATATCGCATCCCTGCGCCCGCGGCCATCTCCGCAATCCGGTTGGCGTCAAACCGATCCGGCTGGAATGTCATCTTCAGTCGCTCGTATTGGCCGAGCGGCACCTTTTCCTTCAGCATGACCCACTCGCCATGCCCCATCTGGCTGTAGAGCCCGTAGTGGATGAACAGCCCGAAGCGTGAATTCCGAAACCAAGTCAGGCTATTCGCTCTTTGCCCGGGCTCATCGGTCTTTGCGTTCGCACCAACTGCCCAAAGCGCCGATGCTCCAGCCAGCATCCGCAGCGTGTCGCGTCTGCTGATATTCGCCGGTACTTCTTGATCAGGCCGCACTGACTTCGTTGGACGCATCAGGAGTTTTCCTCAGCCCTGCTTCTCGCAGCTCGCTCCGCGAGCATGTCCAACAGTTCCCTGCCGCGCACCGGCATTGCTTCGGCCAGGTTGCTGTTCTCATCTGGATCCCTGCGAAGATCGAAGACCATCCGCCCCAGGCCGGCGATCTGCGGCGAAGAAGCAGTCCAGCCGGGATCGTTCTGTGCGCGCTTCGCGTCGAAACCGGTAATCGCCTTCCACTCACCATCAAACGCCATCCGCCAAGCGCCAAGCCCCGAAAACAGGCAATCGCGATGCGTGTTGCTTCTCCGCTCCAGTACAGGCCGAATCGAACGGCTATCCATCCCTTTCGGAACAGGAATGCCTGCATAATCCAGAAATGTGGCCGCCAGGTCAATATGGTTGACCAGCGCCCCGCTCGTCACTCCGCCCGGTATCCCTGGCCCGGCCACAACAAACGGCACGCA
>DASYYO010000014.1:0-8619 GCA_035933805.1 Acidobacteriaceae bacterium
ACGTTGACATGCGAGGCCGAATGGTACTCCTTCACGGATTCATCAAAAAGACTCAGAAGACCCCGCAATTAGATTTGGAATTGGCACGGAAGAACAAGCGCTCTCACGAGGCGGAGCAAAAGGGGAGGAAATAGCGATGGCGAATCCAACCAAGGACGTTCATAGCGGGTCATCCTTCGATGATTTCCTGACCGAAGAGGGCCTTTATGAGGAAGTCGAATCGGCTGCTATCAAGCGCGTTCTGGCATGGCAATTCGAGCAGGAAATGGAACGCCAGCAGAAGACGAAACGGGCCATGGCGAAGGAACTGAAGACCAGCCGATCGCAGCTCGACCGTCTTCTTGATCCGCAGAATACAACGGTCTCCATCGAGACCCTTTCGCGAGCCGCGCGCGTTTTGGGCAAGCGGCTTGTACTGGAACTTCGGGACCAACGGCCCGTTCGCGGCACGCGAGCGAAGGCGGCTCTTCGCAGTCCCGGTACAGGCATGGGTGAAAAGGCAGAGGCCGCGGGCAGAGGTCGGGTGGACAGAGGGCGCGGGTTCGATAAGGGTGCAATCAAGGTTACCAAGGGTGTCTCAGGGAGATAGGAGGCGCCATCCAGTGTCACGATAGAGGCCGTGGGTTCGTCCCCGGCATACCTTCCATGGACCCAAACAGACCGCGCCACCCCCCAACCCCGCCTAAAGAATATTGACGGCGCGCGCGGCCAGCAGCACCACCGTCGCGAAGGAGATGGTGGATTGCACCATCATCAGAGCCTTCGCCCATCGCGACAATACCGGGACGTCGGTTGGAGAGAAGGCGGTGCTGGTATTGAAGGCGAGGAAGAGATAATCGACAAACCCCGGCATCCAATTCCGGTCGACCGCAACGCCCGACCGGTCAGGGTCGAGCGTCATCTGCGGGAACAGGAAGTCCCCATCCGTATGCCTGGTGCGCATATCCCGGGCGTGAGGGCCGCCGGCATCGAGTCTCCAATACCAGGTGGCGAAGACCAGGATATTCGTGACCCACAGGGCGGCGGCCGAGATGAGCAGCGTCTGGGACGAGATCCGGTGCTCGGGCAGGGCGCGCACGAGCAGGGAAAGCGACAGGATCATCTCCACGGTAACCAGGCTGGAGACGAGGTAGCCCAGAATCTGGCTCAGCCGGACGTAGCCGCTCCTGCGCGCAATCACGGTGGGCACAAGCAGAACCGACACCAGCGCGAGCAGCAGCCAGTCGGGTCCCGCGGTCAGGGACTCGGGGAGAGCCAGGTGCAAGCCCCCGACGGCAAGCAATGCCAATGCGGAAGGCCACCTGGGTTCAGGCTGCAGCTTGGAGGCGAGCGAAACGGATCTCATAGCGTTGGCTTCCGATTCTATAGCGTCTGATCCCGCAGGCTGCTCCGCCGCGGTGGGATGTGCCCGAAGAGTCTATATCCGTGTGTGTGCGCGAAGGTGCGGAGAAGGTAGCCTGCTTCTACCTTGGAGAGCCACAGCAACCATAACTAGATCTCAAGGGTCTAAGAGTATGTATGCATACGGGCTGGTGAAATCTAACGCTGGGTATGTGAGGTTTGGTTCTATGAGATATGTCTTCAGCCTGGCTCTGGCCGGGGCGCTCCTGCTCGCCGTAGGCTCTACGGCATTTGCCGATAATGTGAAGACCGACTTTGACCACGGTGCGGACTTCTCAAAATTTCATACCTATTCATGGGGGAAAGTAACTACCGCGAATCCTTTCTATGTCGATCGCATCAAGGACGCAGTCAACCGGGATCTCCAGTCAAAAGGATGGCAGATGGTACCCTCCGGCGGAGACGCCACTGTTTTCGCAACAGATCGTGTCCACAACGAGCAGGAACTTGAGACCATGTATGACGGCATGGGAGGCGGTTGGGGAGGCGGCTGGGGCTGGGGCGGTTGGGGCGGCATGGGTGGGGGCGGCATGGGCGAAGCCACCACGAACACCGTCAATCAAAGAGTAGGGCACCTGGTCGTGGACATGTTCGAAAGCAACTCCAAAAAGCTGCTGTGGCGGGGCTCCTCTACTGCAGACCTCTCCAACAACTCGGACAAAAACACCAAGAATCTGGAAAAGGATGTCGACAAGATGCTGAAAAACTTCCCTCCAAAGGCGGGCAAGTCCTAAGGAGTTCTGCCGGGTTCCTGAAGCGGCCAATGGCCAACGACAAAGCGGCGCTGATAGCGCCGCTTTGTCGTTAGCAGAAAGCTCGAGGATGCAGGGGAATTACTTGGCCGGCTGCGGATGGGTGGTCTGCGTCTGGGGGTTCTTGATGCCTTCAAGAACCGAGCGCGAGCCGCTGTTGCGTTGGATCAGCACCGTGAGGCCGATCGAAGTGCACATAAAGATGATCGCAGCCCAGGTCGTCATCTTGGTCAGGAGGTTGGCTGCACCCCGCGGGCCAAAGGCCGTCTGAGAGCCCTGGCCGCCGAAGGCGCCGGCCAGGTCGGCGCTCTTTCCCTGCTGCAGAAGAATGACAGCGATCAGAAAGATAGAAACAATCACATGGATGGTGCCTACGAACCAGATCATGAAGCGAAAACCTCGTGCGCGGGTCGAATCACGCGGAAATCTTTGAAAACCTGAGATCTTTTTGGTGCGGAAGGGGGGACTTGAACCCCCATGCCTTTCGGCGCCACCCCCTCAAGATGGTGTGTCTGCCATTTCAC
The DNA here is from genome assembly GCA_035933805.1 of Acidobacteriaceae bacterium. GTDB lineage: Bacteria > Acidobacteriota > Terriglobia > Terriglobales > Acidobacteriaceae > PALSA-350. Next base: position 2,678 of record DASYYO010000014.1, read on the forward strand.
CACTTCCGCACTCATTGGACTGCCTTTTCGGCAACCCTTGGGAACCACTGCACAGCCTTAGCTTCCGTGGCTTCCGTTCAGCCGTTCTTCCTCTCGCTCTCTCCAGCCGGGCCTCAACTCAACCGCAGCTCCTTCCGGCAGAGCGAACGAACGGTGTCTGTCTGCTCTGCTCCGAGGGGTTAGACACAAAACTCCGTCGTTCTGATGGTATCGCGCCCGGGGATCTACTGCAACGTGGGCGATGGGGCGCTCTTGGGATGTTCCGGGGGCCGCCGAGCGGCTTCGCGCTTTTCCCTCCTTGGGTTAAAAATGGTTGCGGCCTGCCGCACCGGCGCAAGCAGGCCGCAGAGGCCGGACAAGCTCGACAAGGCCGGGGCAGCCAGAGCGGAATGGATGGGGCATGGAAAGATCGGGAGTCTCAAGACGGGCGTTTCTTCTCGGCGGGGCAGCCGCGGTCGGAACGCTGGCAACTTCGGAGGTTCGTGCGCAAAAGGAGAGCGGGGGCGGCGCATCGCGTCCGGTTCTGCACATCATCGGCTACTCGCATATCGATGCGGCATGGCTGTGGCCCTGGCGCGACGGCGCAAACCTTGTGCTCACCACTGCCCGCAGCGCCCTGGACCGGATCGAGGAGACCCCCGGCTTTCGCTACAGCCACTCCTCTTCCATGCATTACCGATGGATTCAGCAGTCCGATCCCGCGATGTTTGCGGAGATTCTGCAGCGCATCCGCGAGGGAAGGTGGGAGGTGGTGGGCGGGTGGCCCGTCGAACCGGACTGTAACCTGCCCTCAACCGAGAGCTTTGCTCGCCATTGCCTTTACGGGAAAAGCTACTGCCAGAGCTCCCTGGGAGTGGACGTGAAGATCGGCTTCAATCCCGACTCCTTCGGCCACGGCGCGGGATTGCCTTCGATCCTGAAGCAAGCCGGCTACGAGGCCTACGTCTTCATGCGGCCGCGGCCGGAGGATGGAACCAGCCTGCCTCTACTCTTCTGGTGGGAGGGGCCGGACGGCAGCCGGGTGCTCACGCTGCGGATCCTGAACTCCTACGAAAACCCCGCGGAACGGGTGCGGAGCGTCGCGGCGAGCAGCTTTGCCCCGGGCTTCTCCCACGGAGCGTTCTTCCTGGGTGTGGGCGACCACGGCGGAGCTGTGACCAGGGCCCAGATTCAGGCAATTCAGGAGATGCAGAAGGACGCAACGCTGCCCGAGCTGCGCTGGAGCACCGTGGGCGAATTCTTTGCCGCGGTCCGCTCCTCTCCGGCGATGGCCGGCCTGCCCGTCATCCGTGGTGGTCTGCAGCATCACGCGCGAGGATGCTACTCCGCCTGCGGGGAGGAGAAATATCAGAACCGCCGCGCGGAGCGAGCCCTGCTCGAGACCGAGAGCCTGGCGCTCTTCTCCAGCGTGGCGATGAGCCGTCCCTACCCGAGGGCGGAGTTTGAGGCCGGCTGGTGGAACATCCTCTTCAATCAATTTCATGATCTGCTCGCCGGATCGGCCCTCTATTCCGACTATCAGGACGCGCGCGACGGCCTGGGCGCGGCATGCCAGACCGCCCAGGCGAGAAAGCTGGAGTCTTTGCAGGCGATGGCCAGGCAGGTGGACACCAGCCGGGCCGAGGCCGGGGTGATCTTCGCATTCAATTCGCTGCCGTGGCCCAGGCGGGCGCTTCTCGAGTACATCCCAAGCAAGGGATCCGGCACGATCACACATCTGAAAGCCGAGGATGGCAGCACGATGCCGGCGCAGAGCCGTCCCTCGGCCAGCATGACCAATTTCTACCCGCGCCTGTCGGCATGGGTCGATCTGCCTGCCTTCGGCTATCGCGTTCTCAGCGAGGAGTCCGGCGCTCCGCCCGCGGCCCCGCCCTACGGGAGCTCCTTCTCGATCTCCCAGGAAGGCTTTGGCCTCTCGTCGTTGAAGGCCGGGGATGGAACGGAGCTGCTGGCCTCGCCCATGGGCCTTGTGGTCATTGCCGACCCCAGCGACACCTGGGCTCATGGTGTGGATCAGTTCCGGCAGGAGATTGGGCGGCCAACCTTTGTGTCGTCCAAGGTGGTGGAGGAGGGGCCTGTGCTGCGGGTCACGCGGCAGCGATTCCGTTGGCGCCAATCGGAGATTGCGGCGGATATCGCGGTCTTTCCCGGTCTGGACGTCGTCCGCTTCCACTTCGTGATCGATTGGCGGGAGCGCCAGCAGATCCTGAAATTGGAGATTCCCTCGGCGCTCGACGGCGCCAGGGTCTTTGCCATGGTTCCCGGCGCGATCGAAGAGCGGTCTCCGAATGGCCAGGAAGAGCCATATCAGGATTGGGTGGCGCTCGAGGGCCAGATCCAGGGGCGGGATTACACCCTGGGGCTGCTCAACAACTCGACGTATAGTTACGACTGCTTGAATCCTCTGCTGCGCACGATTCTGATTCGCTCTGCCCCGTATGCCCGGCACGATCCCAACCGGGTGCAGGAGGAGAGCCTCGATGCATGGCAGGACCAGGGACGGCAGGAGCGGATCTTCTGGCTGACCGGCAGGAGGGGAAGGTGTCTTGAGCAGAGCTTCGATCGGCTGTCGAATGAATTGCAGTCGCCCGCCGAGTACGTGATGGATTCGCGGCACAAGGGCAGCGAGCGTTGGGAAAAGTCGTTTTTCCGGATCAGCCCGGCGACGGTCGCGGTCCTTTCGATGAAGCAGGCTGAGGATGCGAGCGGCGCCATGATCTTGCGGCTGCAGGAGCGTACCGGGCAGTCCACCGTTGTGCATCTGGAGTCCGGCCCGCTGGGCTTGAGCGAGACCGTTCCACTTCGTCCATGGGAGATCAGGACGGTGCGGATCGGCGTCTCTCCATCGCGCGGCTCCCGGATGCGTGCTGTCTCGCTGCTCGAAGCTTAGAACGCCGCCGCTGCGGGAAAAAATATGTTGGACTCAGACGCCTTGCAGGCATCCGGCATCTATTGTGATTGATATGCCCGAACTTCGTCATGGAAACGCTTCTATTCTGCCGGACCTGACCGGGAGGCATCCGGAGCCTGGTCCCGCTCTCCCTCTCTCCATCTCGCTGAACGGAAGGCCGGTCAGCGCTCTCTCCGGCGAGCGCCTGATTGACGTTGTCAATCGAGCGGCGGTCAAGCTCCCCCAGGTCTGCTATCACGAGCAGCTTGGCCCGATCGAAACCTGCGATACATGCATGGTGGAAGTGAATGGGAAGCTGGTCCGCGCCTGTGGCGCCTTCGTTGCGCCGGGCATGGAGGTTGTCACCGAATCGCAGCGAGCGGACGCAGCCCAGCGCGAGGCCTTCGACCGCATCCTGCAGAATCACCTGTTGTACTGTACCGTCTGCGACAACAATAACGGCAACTGTACGGTTCACAACACCACCGGACTGCTCCATGTTCAACACCAGGCGCGGCCCTACCGGGACAAGCCGTATGACAAGGACATTTCCAATCCCTTCTACCGCTACGACCCGGACCAGTGCATTCTTTGCGGGCGCTGTGTCGAGGCATGCCAGAATGTTCAGGTCAACGAGACCCTTAGCATCGATTGGGAGTCGCAACATCCCCGCGTTCTCTGGGACGGGGGAGAAAAGATCGAGGGCTCCAGTTGCGTCTCCTGCGGCCACTGCGTAACGGTGTGCCCATGCAACGCGCTCATGGAGAAGTCCATGCTGGGCCATGCCGGGTTCTTTACCGGGATGCCGGCCGGGGCATTGGAGCACATGATCGACGTTGTGAAAGGTGTCGAACCGGAGGTTGGCTACGGCCCGATCCTGGCGCTCTCAGAGACCGAAGCAGCCATGCGAACCGGGGTGGTACGCAAGACCAAGACCGTCTGCACGTATTGCGGAGTCGGATGCAGCTTTGATGTGTGGACCAAGGGACGCCACATCCTGAAAGTCGAGCCCGGAGAGGGGCCGGCAAACGGGATTTCAACCTGCATCAAGGGAAAGTTCGCCTGGGATTTTGTCAATGCCTCCGATCGGCTGACAACCCCGCTGATTCGCCAGGGCGAGAGCTTCCGCGAGGCGACATGGAAAGAAGCCCTCGATCTCATCGTTTCGAAATTTACCGCCGTCAAGCGCGATCATGGTCCGGACGCGCTCGCGTTCATTGCTTCCTCAAAGTGCACCAATGAGGAGAGCTTTCTGATGATGAAACTGGCAAGGGCGGTGATCGGCACCAACAATGTCGATAATTGCTCCCGCTATTGTCAGACGCCGGCGACCATGGGTCTGTCGCGAACCGTAAAGTACGGCGGCGATTCCGGCACAATCGAAGACATCGCCCAGGCGGGACTGGTGCTTTGCGTCGGAACCAACACCACCGAGAGCCATCCGGTGCTGGCCACGCGCGTCAAGCGCTCCCACAAGCTGCGCGGTCAAAGGCTGATCGTAGCCGACATTCGCGAACACGAAATGGCCCGGCGCGCCGACATCTTCTTCCGGCCGAATCCCAGCACCGACATGATCTGGCTCTCGGCGATGGCCAAGTTCATCCTCGACAACAATCTTGCCCGGATGGATTTCCTTGAAAAATGGGTCAATGGGCTGGACGAGTATCGCAAGAGCCTTGAACCGTTCTCCATGGAGTTTGCTGCGCAACGATGCAATGTTCCGGTGGAAGTTCTGGAGACGGTGGCGCGCGAGATCGCTGCTGCCGACGGAGTCTGCATTCTCTGGGCCATGGGAGTCACGCAGCACTGTGGCGGCTCGGACACCTCTACCGCCATCAGCAACCTGCTGCTGGTAACAGGAAACTACATGCGCCACGGCGCGGGAGCCTATCCGCTGCGTGGGCATAACAATGTCCAGGGCGCAAGCGACTTTGGATCGATGCCCAACGTCTACTCCGGCTATCAGAGCGTGGACGATGCGGAGGTCCGCGCGAAATTCGAGGCTGCCTGGGGAGTGAAGCTGCCGACGAACAAGGGCATGGATAACCATGAGATGATCGACGGCATCGTCCAGGGAAAACTCAAGTCCCTCTACCTCAAGGGTGAGGACACCATCACGTCGGACTCGAACGCGAATTACGTCGGCGCGGCATTCGGCAAGCTGGAATTCATGGTCGTGCAGGATATCGTCTTCAGTGAGACGGCGCGCTTTGCGGACGTGGTTCTTCCCGCCGCTCCCAGCCTGGAGAAGGACGGAACCTTTACCAGTACGGAGCGCCGGATCCAACGGATCTACAAAGCATTGGAGCCGGTCGGCGAGAGCAAACCCGACTGGGAGATTATCCGCGATATCGCGAACGCCCTCGGCGCAGGCTGGAAGTACGATCATCCCTCGCAGATTATGGATGAGGCCGCCCGCCTGACGCCCTTGTTTGCCGGCGTCAATTACGAGCGGCTGGAGGGATACAAGTCCCTGCATTGGCCGGTGGCCGAAGACGGCAGTGATCAGCCGACGCTCTTTCTCGAAAAGTTTCCCTTTCCAGACGGCAAGGCGAAGCTCTATCCGCTGGAGTGGGTCGCGCCTTGTGAGGAGGTCGACTCCGAGTACGATCTTCATCTCAATAACGGCCGCCTCCTGGAGCACTTCGAACAGGGAAGCATGACCTATCGCAGCGAAGGCATCGCGGAGATCACTCCATCGAATTTTCTTGAGGTCTCTCCCGAGCTCGCCAACGATCTGGGAATCGAGTCGGGCCGATGGCTGCGGGTCTCCTCGCGGACCGGTCATGTTCGCGTTCAGGCTCTGGTCACGGACCGCGTGCACGGCAAGCAGCTCTATATGCCGATGAACTCCGCTGAAGAGCCTGTCAACCGCCTGACCAATAGCCACGTCGACCGCGCCACGCATACGCCTGCGTTCAAGGAGACCGCGGTAAAGATAACCGTGCTGCCTGAGATGCAGGATAGTCCGCTACCCAGGAAGAACTTCCGCTTCGGCCATCCAACTCCGCAAAATGGAGTTGAGGTTGACCGCAAGTGGAGGCGCGCCGAT
>DASYYO010000054.1:0-10277 GCA_035933805.1 Acidobacteriaceae bacterium
AGGTGACGGTAGGAATGGTACGGAGCAGGGTGACGGCGCCGGTGTACGTCTGATTGTTGGTGGTTCCCTGCACGAGCGAAGCCCCGAGCGTAACGCTCCCGCCCCAGCCATAGAACGGATCGGACTGATCGCGGATCTCGCGATGGAGCGTGGCGGCGTCCACGAGGAACTCCTTGTCGTTCGTCGGAAACACCTTTGCGGCTCCCTGGGGCGGGGTGATCCGAATGTGGCTGTTCTCCATCGCCACCGAACCAAGGGTGACCTTACCCTCCGCATTCTTCTTCGTCAGCCGCTGATCCTTCTCCACAACTGCGAATCGTTGCTGGGATTGCAGGCTCCTTATTTTTGCCCAGGGCGCCGTTACGTTGCCGAGAATGTCGCTGTGAAAGGTCACTTTACCGGCAACCACCTGCACCAGCCGGCCGGTCAGCCGGTCGCCGTTGGTAAATACGACCACATCCGGCGGCCCCGCTGGAGAGGCCGGCGTTGTGGGCGCGGCTGCTGCGAAGAGATGCGCCCAAAGAAGAAGCCCGATGACGGGGGCGAATGGGCAGAGGCGGCAGAACAGGCGTACGGCGGAGACGAATCGGAGGGCGCTCAATTTGCTCATAACAGTTCAGGGACAGCGCGTGAGAGAGATCTCTGGTTTCACCGCTCCACAGCTTGCCGGCGGGGAGGACAGAGACGGAATGCGGGCCTTCTTCGGAAAGATCCGCATCCCGCGTGTGGAGAACGCTCAAGGGTCACTCCACAGTATGAGGGAGAACCCTCCTAGAGACCCTCGCCGGTGAAGGGGTTGATCTCCTGCGGCTTGGCCGCGGTCGGGTTAGGATGCGGGGCTTCCGGCTGGGCTGGAGCTTCCGGCACAGCGCCGGCGCGGAGATTGCCCATACCGAAGACCCGGTAGGGGTCGCCGGGCAGGATGCTGTGCTCGGGCAGCGCGAGGCGGATCCGGCGCTGCAGCTCGCGCAGCGGTCCCCACTGCTGATTGGCCAGGGTCTTGAGCACGATCGGATAGATAAGCTGGGAGCCCTTCACCTGGTCGACTCCAAGGATGACGGGGTCGGCGAGGAAGGCGTCTTTGAAGGCCGGATCGTTGCGCACGCCTTTCGCCACCTCCGTCAGCACCGCGATCGTCTTATCCGGATCGGCAGAGTAGTCGACCGCCACGTTGAGGACGGGCGAGGAGTAGTCGCGCGTGAGGTTGGCGACTGTCGTGATCTGCGAGTTGGGAATGACGTACAGCGTTCCGTTGCCGTCGCGCAAGGTGGTCTTCCGCAGCGAGAGGCCCTCGATCTGCCCGGTAAAGCCGGCGATCGTCACCCAGTCGCCAACGTTGTACTGATCCTCGATGAGGATCAGCGTGCCGTTGAGGCAGTCCTTGACGATGGTCTGGGCAGCAAGGCCGATAGCGACCCCGGCAACTCCGGCGCTGGTCAGCAAAGGACCGAGATTGAATCCGAGCATGGGGAGAATCTGCAGCACCGCCAGGAATGCGATGATGGCAATGCCCGTCGCGCGGATGACGGAGGAGAGCGTACGCGCCTGCGAGATCTGGATTGCACCGCCTGCGTGGCGCTCCGCGATGCGGATCATGCGCGAGCTGAAGAACGAGACCAGCCGGATCAGGATCCAGGCCAGCGCGGCGACGACCAGGAGCTTGGGCAGCACCGCGGTGACGAAATCCACCGAGTTGTCGAGCAGCCGGTCGCCGGCCTTGCTCCAGGACTCATGAAGCTTCGGACTGATAAGCAAAAACGTAGTTAACAAAATCGTGTCCCTGCGGGCATAACGATGACAAATCCGGCGCAAAGCTCCGCCGATCTGCCGCCCTCGCTATTCAGATGCCGCCGGCACGCTGCCGTTGCGTTTGCTTCGGCATGCTCTCCGCCGGAAAACCGAACCGGCTCGGCGCCTCACCTTTGTGACGCAGATCAACTCCTTCCAAAGGCAAAGATTTGAGAAAAAATGACAGAAATTCCGGCCCTCGCGGAGTACCCTTCCAGGATCAGGCCAATCGGCCGGGAGGAAAGATCCTGTGAAGATGAGCGAATCACTACTGCCGGAGTTCGACGAAGAAATGGCGTGCACGCGCAAATTTCTGGAGCTTGTTCCGGACGAAAAGCTGGATTGGAAGGCCAGCGAAAAATCCATGACCCTGGGACAGTTGGCCTGGCACTTATCGGACCTTCCCGAGTGGTGCTATGACACGCTGAGGCAGGACTCGATGACGCTGACCAACGACGATTACCAGAACAGGCTCGCCCGGCGGAAGGGCAAGGGCGCAAAAGATATCGTGGCGGCTTTCGATCAGCACGTGACGAATGCGCGCGGGCAGCTGGCCTCGGCCACCGACGCCGACCTGGCTCACCAGTGGAAGATGGAGTGGGGCGGACAGACCGTCATCGACATGCCCCGGGCGCAGGTGCTCCGCAAATGGGTGATGAACCATATGATCCATCACCGCGCGCAGATGGGAGTGTTCCTGCGTTTGAATGGAATCGCGATTCCGGGAACCTATGGCCCGTCGGCGGACGAGATGCCTTCTTAGTCAGAATGGAGTGACCGGGTGGCCAGATCTCGCCATGATGCCAACGGCGAGGGTGCCCCGTGTTCGTCTGCCGGAGGCGGGCGTACGCGGGTCTATCAAGCGTGTTTCGATCCGAATGTGTGGTGAACGACGAGTGGGGATGAAATGCGTGCTCCTTCGCGCCGGTGTACGTGGGCTTGTATTTAAGGCGCCGGAATTGCGGGGACATCTAAGCTCAGCCGCAGTGCGAGATTTTTCCTGGAAGCGCTGGGGCGGACTCGCGGTCCGAGTTATCGTCGCTATTGCTCCAGATAGGGAGACAGCGGTAAGGATGGACTTACGCTGGACAGAACATCGGAGGATCTCCTGAATTAACCCACGTACGCCCGCCTCCGGCGGACGAACGTTGATTGCCATCTGATATGTTGATCGCGAAATATATATCACAATCGATATATTGGTCTGCCCCGTGTTGCCATGCCGCTTTCCTAGTCCGCGGCGTAGAGCGGTTCGGAGGAGACTTCATTCTGCATGCGGTCGAGCAGGGAGCCGATGGTGCGCGACATGCGCAGCAGCGCCTGCTCCCGTTCTGAGAAGGTCGTTTGCGCCTCGGCCTGCAGCCCCTCCAGCAGCCTGAGCAGGCTGGGGTGGGTGCAGCTCTCGCAGGGGCTCTGGTTGAGCTGGCTCTCCAGGTACTCCGCCATCTGCTGTAAGGATTGCGCGCACTCCCGGTGATAGACCTCCTCAATGCGGGTAAAGGGCCTGGATTTCTGACTCGGATCCGCGAAGATGCGGAACTGGAGAAGCGGCGCCTCCAGCAGGTAGAAGGTGCGGAGCGAAGCCTGCCAGCGGCGGATGCGATCGCGCGCCGCCATATGCCCGGCGCGCGCAGGCCCGGTCTCGAAGGGTACAGCGTCGGCCTGGGCGTTCACATCTCCGAAATAACGGTAGACCTGGTCTCGCTGCCTGCGGATTTTCACGATTGCGGCCTCATCACTTCCCTCCTCGGCGGTGTTGATCAGCTCTCCTATCAGGCGCAGATTGCGGACGAAGATGCGAACCATCTCATCGGCCGCGTTCCGCGGATAGAAGCGCTCAAAGACCAGCCACATCATAAAAATGCCCAGGAGAACTCCGATGGCGCGGTCCCGGGCGGCGGCCAGCGAGGTCTGAATGCGGAACTCACTCAGGTTGATCAGGTAAAAGGCGAGGGCGATCTGCAGGCCGGCATAGGAGAGACGCGAGCTGGAGGTGCTGACCCACGCGGCGACCGCGGAGACGGCGGCGAAGAGCAGAGCGAAGCCGGTGATGGAGTCGATGTTCGGCAGGACAAAGATCTGCGCGCCCATGCCGAAGACAAAGCCGCCGAGCACAGCACCGGCGATGCGCAGCACCTGCTTCTGGCGCGATGCGCCGATGTTCGTCAGTCCGGTGAGCACGCAGGTCGTAACGGAAGTCGAGATGCCGGGCCATGCCAGGGAGACATAGAGGATGTAGCAGATCATCGCGGCAAGCGTCCCGCTGAGTGCGTAACGCACATGCTCCGGGTTGGAGAAGGCATCGTCAATAAAGATGCGGCTGGAGGAGGGCGTGCTTTCGAGAACGGCGAGGCGCGGATCGATGGAGCTCTCGCCGGAAAAGACGGAGGGAATGAGCGAGATCATGGCCTCGAGCTCGGAGAGCAGCGGCGTGCCGGCGGCTCCATTGGACTCGGGCTCCCAGTTCCCCGGCTGGCCGTTGGTCTCCAGGCACCGGCGGATCTCGGCGATGCGCTGTGCAAGCCGCGCCGCTCTCGCCCGCTCCGGAGGGCTGAGGTGAGAGACCGTCGCGGAGAGGGCCGCAGCAAAGTCGATGGAGCGGCCGGTGAGCGAGACCAGCGCGCTCGTGCGCATGCGGTGGAGCGGCTCATCCGCGGTGCGCGCAATATGGCGGCGCAGGGCGCCCATGCCGACAATGGCATATTGCGCAAGCCCGCGTCCGGTTTCTGCGGATTGCGGCCGGTCCGCGGCGTAGCTCTCCATAAGATCTTCCATGAGCTGCAGGCGAATGCCGACGCCGTCCATGATCTCGTCGCCGCGATAGATAGCATGGAAGACAACTTCTACGCCGAGTGTCACCAGCACGCCGATCAGCGCGGCGCCCACCTGCCAGAGCGTGAGCTCGACGTTTCTCCCGGCGGGGCCGGGCAGGTACCAGATGGAGAGGATGTTGGTGGCCACCAGGCTCAGCCCGGTGGCCATTGCGTAGTTGGTGAGCGTCTTGAGCAGGAAGAAAGCGAGAAAGAGGCTCGCCGCCTCCCAAAGAAAGTGAGTGATGGGGACTGAGGCGAACAATCGCGCCCCGATCGGGATAAAGAGGCCGCCGATCAGGAAGGCGGCGAGGAGCGAGAGCCCGGACCTGGCCGTCGAGATGAGATTTTCACGCGACAGAATCAACGCGCACAGCGCCCCGATGGCGCCGCCGGGGATGTGGAAGGTGACGATCAGGATGGCCGTGAGAGTTGCGGCAATCACCATGCGCGCGGCGATGGCGAAGCGGCCCGGATACGGCGCAAGCTCCTTGCGCAGAAAATCAGGGAACCAGGCGGTAAACCGCGCCGCATGCGGGAGCCGAACCGTCGTGCTCGCCATCGCTACCTGCCGGGCAGCAGAGAGGACTCTCCGCGGATGACGACGACAGCCGATTCTCCCAGGCGGAAGATCTCGGAGGGCGGGGATTGGATGCGCACCCGCACCGGGAAGCGAGAGGCCAGGTGAACCCAGTTGAGCGTGCGCTGCACGTCGGGCAGGCCGGCGCCGGAGAGGCGGCCCACCAGGTCGGCGTCGGGAGTGACGCCAAAGCCCACACTGTCCACGACGCCGTTGAAATGAACGTTGGGCCGGGACATGACGTAGACGTCAGCCCGCATTCCCGGCCGGATATGCCGCAACTGGGTCTCGCGGAAATTGGCGATCGCCCACCAGGTGCGGGTGTCGATCAGAGTAAAGATGTGCTGTCCCGCGGTTGCATACGCGCCTTGCGAGATGGTGAGGTTGGTGACGCGGGCATCGAAGGGCGATGTGATCCGGCAGTTGTCAAAGTTATATTGCGCCGTATCGATGGCGGCTTGCTTGCCGGCCAGTTGGCCGACGAGAGGCTCCAGGGTGGTGACGTTGTGCGTGGCCTGCTGCACCTGCTGATGGCTCTCAATTATGGTGGCCTGGCCTTGCTTGTAGAGCGCCTCTGAGGCAAGCAGCCCGGCCTGCGCGAGGGCAAGCTGCGAACGGGCCTGGTCCATGGCCTGGGAACGGGAGATTTCGAGCGTGCGCGCCTGGTCCACCTGATCGACCGTGACAAACTGCCTGGTGAGCAGCGGTTCGATTCGGCGCAGATTGTTGCTGGCGTAGGAGAGCTCCGCGCCGGCCCGCTCGACCGCCGCTTTCGCGTTGGCGACATCGGCTTTGGCCTGTTCGACCGCGGCGGCGGCGCGCTCCAGGCTGGCTTCGGCGCTCAGCGCGCCTGCTTTGGCCACGTCCACGCCGCTCCTCTTGCCCGCGATAATGCGCCGCTCGTCATTGATTTCGCCTTCGAGCGCCTGCTGGTCTGACTTGGCGTGGGCCAGCGCATAGGCATAGGGGCGGCTGTCAATCTCAAAGAGCGGATCGCCTTCCTTGACGAACTGATTGTCGGCGACATAGAGGCGGGTGATCGGGCCATTGACCAGCGGCGCGATGCCGATGAAGTTGGCAAAGACCTCGGCGTCGTCCGTGCGCGGACTGGCGGTGATCTGGCGAAGGACGAGCAGGCCGGTGATCGCAGCGCCGAGAATGATGGCAATGCTCAGCACGCGTCCGATGCCGCGGCGGGTCTCTGGTGATGCATCGAGTGCCATTGCTTCTCCCGTTAACTGAAAAAGACCAGCCAGAGTGTGAAGGCGAACAATGCCGCAAGACAGGGATAGACGAGGATCGTCCATACGATCTCCTTGTCGAGCTTGTAGCGCGCCAGGAGCCAGTTGGCGGCAGCCGCCAGAACGACGCCGGCGAGGATGCAGAGCAGCCAGGCGGGAAAGAACGATCCGAAGATATTGAACGACGGAGCTCGCCCGCACCCGGCAGCGCCCAGGCTGCCCAGGGCAAGGAAGGGCGGCAGTGCTCTTCGCCGGCGCGGCGTCTCCAGAGTTCGATCGAGGTTCATGGTCCTACCTTCGGCGGCTGGGTTTGGATCAGGTCGCCGGTCCGGAAGGCCAGGTTGGCGACCTGGAGCAACAGCTGGGTGCGCGCGAGAATGTCCTCCGACCGGGCCTGCGCCAGGGTCCTCTGCGCCGAGACGACGTCGAGCAGGTCCCTCACGCCGTAGCCGTACGACTCGCGAGCCGCCTCATAGGACTGGTCCGAGGCGGTGAGCAGTGCGGAGGCGGCCTGCTGCTGCCGGAGCGCCGTCTTCATGTTGGAGTAGGCAGTCCATACCTCGTCGGCGATCTGATCGCGGAGCGCGTCGATGCTGGCCTGGGCGGAGCGTTTCTCCGCTTCTGCCTGGGCGATCTCATGCTCGCGCCGCGTGCCGTCAAAGAGCGTCCACTTGAGCTGCAGGCCCACGTCCCAGATCTCCCCCTGCGCGTAGCTGCCGGGGATAAGGTCCTGCTGTCCGTACGCGCGGGCCAAGCCGCCGTCTCCGCGGAAGCTCAGCGTGGGGAAAAAAGTCGAGCGCGCCTGCTTGATGGAGGCGCTGGCCGCACGCACCCGCGCCACCTGCTGCATCAGCTCAGGGCGCTGCGCAAAGGCGCGATCGATCTCCTGATCGATCGAGTCCGCCATCTGCGCGGGCGTGGCCAGATCCTGAATACCCTGCACCTGGATCGGGGTCTCAGGCGGCAGCCCCAGGGCCGTGGCCAGATCGCCGCGGGCGATATCTTCGGCGCCGGCGGCGGCCTGCAGGTCGTAGTCCGATTGTGCGCGAGCGGCTGTCGCTTCGAGAAGGTCTGGCTTGGTGGCCAGTCCGTTGTTCAGCCGGCTCTGCGCATCTTCTTCGATGGTCTGCGCATTCTTCAGGCTCACTTCGGCTGCCTCGCGCTGACCCTGGGCATTCAGCAGGCGATAGTAGGCGGAGGCGACCTGGAAGATGATCTTGCGGTGCGTGTCGTTGAAGGCGAGGTTGGAGACCAGGAGGTTTGCCTTGGCCAGATCGATTGCGCCGCTCCGGCCGCCGAAGTCGAAGACCAGGTATTCGACGTGGAGGGTGGGCTCGAAGATTCCCAGGGTCTGCCGGTGAAAGAACTCTCCGAGGAGGGTCGCCTGGCGGATGGTGTCTGCCAAAGCAACGGCGGCAATCGTGGGGAAGAGCGCGCCGCGGGCGATGCCCAGCGAGGCAGCCTTGGCCTTGGCTTCTTCCCAGGCCACGCGGGTCTCCGGATTGTGCTGTTGGGCGAGGTCGATCAGTTCGGCAAGGGTGTAGTGCTTCTGCGGGTCAATCGCGTACCGGGCCTCGGGACGCGCGGCCAGTTGGCGGTCGAGGGACTGCTCGGCCCTGGAGTGCCAGACGCGATCCGGCGAAGGAGGAGAGCTTTGCGCATATGCGCCGGCGAGGCCCACCAGGAGCATCATTACGGCTCCAGCTCCAGAGGCTGTTCTCATGCATCTTCCGAATACGTCTGTCACCATGCCAGGAAAAAAGTGCGCAAGAGCCGGGAAAGAGCCCGGCTGCCGAAATAAGTGAAACCGCGCCGCCAAGTCCGGTTCCGAAGTCTGCTTGCGCGGCCAGCACACAGCCATCATACGGATTTCCGGGCGGAGAAACATCGGTCTGCCCGGCCGGACTCTGCCGGCCCGGGAACGGCGCCGGTTGGCTGGCCGCACCTGCAGAAGTTCTGGCCTGCAAATCGCTCTGCCTCGCCTCTCCGAGTCTCCGAATCAAAACCACGTTGCGCACGGGTGCTGTTCGGTATTGGACGGGGATGCACGATTCCGGACAAGCAGCTCGTTCGGAAGATCCGGCCCGAAAGTTCGATGAGTCATCGGATGAACGACTTATCCCCGAGACGGATTAGGCATCGAAAGTGCAGCTTCTTCCAGAGCAGTGTGTGGGCCTTGGAGGGATCTCATGGGAACCGTCGGCCAGGACCTGCGTTACGCGTGGCGTCAGTTGCGCAAGCACCCGGGATTTGCCGTCCTCGCGATTTTCACCATGGCCCTGGGCATTGTCGCCAACAGCACCATCTTCACCTGGATCCATTCCACGCTGTTCAATCCTGTGCCCGGAGTCACGCGGACGGGGGACATGGTCACCCTCCGGCGCGGGGAGAGCATCAGCCCGCCGCTCTCCTACGACGACTATGCAGATCTCCGCGATCGCACCAGGACCCTGACCGGCTTGCTGGCCTATCACGACGACTCCATGAGCATCACCGGCTCCAGCACTCCGGAGCGCATTTACGGGGCGCTCGCTTCTTCCAACTACTTTCAGGTGCTCGGCGTCCAGCCGGTTCTCGGCAGGACGTTTCTTCCCGCCCAAACCAATGAGCGGGCAGGCGCGGCCGAGGCTGTGATCGGGTATGACCTCTGGCAGCGCCGCTTCGCCGGCGATCCCGCCATCCTGGGAAAGACGATCCAGATCAACCTTCACCCCTACACGATTGTCGGGGTGGCTCCGCGCGGTTTTGTGGGATGCAAGACGGGGCTGCGCACCGAGCTCTGGATCCCGCTGGGCATGGACCGGCAGGTCTTCGGCTGGCCGCGCGTGAACGATCGCAGCGTTACCTGGCTCAATGCGCTGGGCACGCTGGCTCCCGGCGTGGATCGGCGCCAGGCGGACAAGGAACTGAATCTGCTGATGCAGCGGATTGCCGGGCGCTACCCGCTCTCGCATCAGGGAGAGAACAGACTTGCGACCGACCCGCTCTGGCGTTCTCCGTTCGGGGTCAACGTCTACCTTTTTGGAACCCTGCCGATTCTGGAGGCGCTGGCGGCATTGCTCCTGCTGCTCGCCTGCGCCAACGTAGCCAATCTTCTGCTGGTGCGTTCCGTAGCGCGGCGGCGCGAGCTGGCGATCCGCCTCTCCATGGGCGCCGGCCATTGGAGAGTGGTGCGCCAGCTCCTGACGGAGAACCTGGCCCTTGCCCTCGCGGGCGGCGCGGCGGCGCTGGCCCTGACGTTATGGACCTCGCGCTCGCTCGGCCTCTTTGTAACAGCCTCTCCTCTGCCCATCACGCTCGACGGCGAGGTGGATCGTGCCGTCCTTCTGGCCACCGTGGCGGTTTCCATCTTCACCGCCGTCCTCTCGGGCTTGCTGCCGGCGCTGCGCGCCACAGCGCTTGCTCCCGCCGAAGTTCTCAAAGAAGAGTCGCTCGGCTCGACAGGGGGAATCGCAAAATCGCGCCTCTCGGGAAGCCTGGTGATCCTCCAGGTGGCTCTGTCTCTGCTGCTGCTGGTCTGCGCCGGTCTCTTCGTCCGCAGCTTGCGCCATGCACAGAGCATCGACCCGGGCTTCGACCCCAGCAACATGCTGTTAGCCAGCGTCGATCTCGGCCCGGCGGGTTACTCCGCCCCCGCGGGGATGGAGATGGAACGGCAGATCCTCGATCGCGTGAGTGGCCTGCAGGGCGTTCAGTCCGCAACTCTCGCGGATTTTTCTCCTCTGAATTTCACCATTCACTCCGAATCTGCATCATCTCCCGAGGGCTATGTACCTGCTTCGCATGAGTCGCTCGAGGTGGACCGGGGCATCGTGGGTCCAGGCTATCTTAAAACGCTGCGCACGCCGCTCATCGCCG
>DASYYO010000137.1:0-12220 GCA_035933805.1 Acidobacteriaceae bacterium
ACGGCATCCAAGCACCTCGCTCGCCCGCGCCTCTGCAGACTCGCCCAGGAAAACTCCCATCCATCCTGAGCGCAGACAGGGCTGCACCGTCTTCGCGAAGATCCGATGATCCGAAGCTCAGGCTGCTTATCTCTCGTTGGCCGCTACGTCCGTATGCGAGGCTCCCGCATTCGTCGCCGCCTGACCCCCGACCGCTACCGGCGCATGGCCGACCGTCGCGGGAGGACGGTGGTCGGCGTGCAAGACGGACCGGTTGCTGACCACTGTGGAGATGGCATGCTTGAAGATGAGTTGCTCCTGGCTGTTGTTCTCCAGCAAAACTGAGTACTTATCGAAGGAGCGAATCTTCCCCGTGAGTTTAACTCCACTCACCAGATAAATCGTGATCGGAGTCTTGTCTTTCCGGACCGTATTAAGAAACGTGTCCTGGATGTTCTGTGCCGGCTTATTGTCCATGTGCCGATCTCCTGCTTTCCAAATTTTGAATGACTTCTAAAAATTTGAGCCGGCGCCCCCGAAGAGGAAAAATACATACTCATCCGGCAAAAAGCTACTCAGGCTACTACAGGAAGTTTACAACGCTTTTCCCAAAGTCATCTCCGCAGGCGCAACTTCCAGGAAGCCAAAACGTCGCTCTCGACCGGTTGGATGCAAGCAATGAGCAGAAGGGCGACGAATTTGTTGGCTGGGGAAAAGCTCTGTGCATGGTGCTACCATATCCGGACCGGGAGCGAATTTCCCCTCGTATCCCTTTCGATGGAAGTATCGAAGTAACATCCAGTTGGAGAGTAGCCCTTCTGAAGATCCCGACTCTGGACCTTTCCCGGGAGTACCGTCTCATCGCGCCGCTGCTCCTCGATGCCATCGAAGCTGTTTTGTCACAGCAAAAGTTCATTCTGGGAGACGAGGTCGTCTCCTTCGAGAATGCGGCTGCCGCCAGATGCGGCGCGCGGCATGGGATTGGCTGCGCCTCCGGAACGGATGCGCTCTGGCTTGCTCTTGCCGCCGCCGGAATCGGCCCGGACGACGCTGTAGTGACAACTCCCTTCAGCTTCTTCGCAACGGTGAGTTCCATTCTCCGGGCAAACGCGAGGCCGCTGCTCGCCGATATCGATCCTGAGACCTTCAATCTGGCGCCGGAATCGGTTCGCTCATGCCTGAATGCTTCGTCTGCGGTGATTCGCGCCATTCTCCCGGTACACCTCTTCGGGCAGACGGCCGACTGGGATGCATTTGAATCACTCCAGCAGGAATATAGCCGGGAGCCGGCCGGACTGATGCTGATCGAAGATGCAGCTCAGGCTTTTGGAGCCTGCTGGGACTCCCGGCCGGCCGGCTCTCTGGGCGAGGCTGCGGCTTTCAGTTTCTATCCCACAAAGAACCTGAGCGCCAGCGGAGATGCCGGCATGGTAACGGTCTCCGGCGACCGCCTGGCCGAGAGGGTGCGGATGCTCCGCGCCCATGGAATGCGCCGCCGTTATTACCATGAGGAAGTCGGCTGGAACAGCCGATTGGATACCCTTCAGGCCGCGGTGCTTCTGGTCAAGCTCCGCTTCATCGACGAATGGAACGAACAGCGCCGCGCTCTTGCCGCAAACTACGATGCCCTCCTTCGCAGAGCGGGCATCGCGGACTCGGGCCTGTATCCCGAACACGGAGTGGTCTTGCCCAGGACGCGTGCAAAGGCCAAACACGTCTATCACCAGTACGTCATCCGGGTGCGCCGCAGAGACGATCTCAAGGAATTCCTGGCGCTGCACGGAGTGGGCTCAGAGGTTTACTATCCGGTTCCGCTGCATCTGCAGCCTGCCCTGAAGAATCTGGGGTACAAGCGAGGGGCGTTTCCGGAGAGCGAACGCGCCGCAGAGGAAGTGCTGGCGCTGCCGATCTTTCCCCAACTCACCACGGAAGAGCAGGAGATCGTGGTAGCCCGAATCGCCGACTTCCTGAGCTGAGGCTGCACCAGATTCCGTCGAGGGTCCGTCGAGCATCTGCTATTGGGCCGACGGGCGGACCCGCGAGGTCCGTGAGCGCCTGTGCCGGCGCACAGCTCGCGCAGCCGGCTGCGACGGGCGGGCAGGCGAGCCTGCCGCCTGCTGGGAAGATGGCGATAGCTTTCTCACGAGCTGGCCTTCCAACGCAAAGCGCATCGTCTCCGATTGAACAGGATGAACGGCTCCCGTCAGAGGATCTGTTGCGACGGCATCGCCGGCGGCTACGCGGATGGTGAAAACCGGGATGAGATTTGGACCGTCTACCTTTTCCTGCGTGACTTCCACGGGCAGATACCCCTCCAGATTGCGCTGGCGATACGCCGTCTCGTAGCGGTGCTTCTTCAAGTTCCAGGTAAAGACGCGGATCTGGTCAAAGTCATAGGGCAGCCCTTCCTTATACGCATTCAGAACCGCCAGATAGATCGGGACCTGCTTGTCCGGGAAGGTGGATTCGGGGTCTTCGACCTTGGTGAGCACATATGCGCCCACCATCTTTTGCCCCTCCGAGTAGCCCCCAATCTCGTCTGGAACATCAACGTCCAAGCGGCGGGCCAACAGCCAACCGACATGGCCTCCGTCGTCCCGTACCAGCCACCAGTCCTCCATGGGAACGGCGGGCAGATCCTTCGCCTGATTCCTGGCGTGGTCCTCACCGGAAGACGATCGCACCCTCTCTGCGGGTTTTTTCCCGCTCCGGGAACTGGGAGGCGGCAGAAAGCCCGCTCCCGGCAAGGGCCTGGGAACGGAGGCGCGAACGAGCAGCTGCAGCTTGTCGTTTTCCGGCAGCAGGTAAAAACGGTCGGTGGCGCGCCCCGGCTTCAGATGCAAATAAAGAGCGTCCCGCAAGACTCCCGTGGCCACCACGGGATCGTGCTGATGCTGCTGCTTGAGCAGCGCGAACTGATCATAGGTCGCCTGATCGATAACCAGGTGGTCTTCGATCCAGCCCACCTCACCTTTGCGGGTCTTTACTCTGACGAAGCGGCGGCCATGTTCGACCACCTCCAGCGGCTCTCCGTTGGTAACCAGGGCGACCCGGTTGGAGACGGCGGCGACGCGGTCGCGAAGATAGGTCTGCTCGGCGAAGACATAGACGGTCTCCGGCTTGGGAGCTTCATGCAATCGCCCGCAGCCGCTGACGGATGCCAGCACAAGGATCCAGAGGAGGAAGCCACGGAGGTGGAACGCGCGGGACAGGCGTCGAAAGCGGAGGGGCAGACGATGTGTGGAGAGAGTCACTGAGCAGCCTAGAGAGAATACCACCCTGGGAAAGATGAGCGAACCCTAGAGATTTCTTCAATTTCACTCATCTTCGCCCCCGGCGATCTACTTGGCAGCCGGAAACGTCGCGGCGATGGCCTGCGGGCTGGTTGGATCGGTGCCGGTCGTTGCCGATGCGGCCGCCTTCAAGGCGCCGGGAGTAGAGGCAGAGAAGCTGAAGAGCTGGAGGTCATTGTTGCCGTTCAAGCCGTTCGACCCCGAGTTCATCACCGCGAGATACTTGCCGGTATTGTCGTTGACCATAGCCGTTGGCAACTGGCCGCCGGACCCGAAGGGCGAACCGGAGATAGATGTCAGCTGGCCGGAGCTCGCATTCAGCGCGAAGGCGTTGATGTTGCTGCTTCCTTTGTTCGCCACGTAGACATAGGCGCCGGTCGAATCTACAGTCACGCCGACGGGACCGGCTCCCGTCGTGTAAGGCGATCCGGCTACCTCGGTGAGGGAGCCGTTCGTTCCGATGCTCAGAACGCGAAGACCGGTATTGATCTCCCCCACGAATAGAAACTTGGTATTCGGGTCACTGGCCAGGCCATAGTCGGACGGCCCGGCCGACTTGCCATACGGCGGAAGAATCGTGGCTCCGTTCCCGGCGCTGAGCGCCCCTCCGGGGCCAAGCGTGAGCACCTGCACTCCCAGGGTGCCGAGCGAGACATACACCTTCGCGTTGTCTGGAGTAATGAGCAGGCCCGTGGGAGTCAGTACGGTAGGAGATGCAGCCGGCCCGGTATACAGGCCCAGAGGAGAGCCGCCCAGCGCGCTCAAGACGCCATTCGAGGTGTTGATCTGATAAATGCCGATGCCCTGGGCCTGGGTGGCCGATGCCAGCCCTGCGGCGAGCAGATAACCGCCGGTTGAGTCGACCTGGAGCGCCGTGGCAATGACGTCCTGCGCCACCGGGCTGCCGCCGTTCCCAATGCTCAGCGAACCGTCGCTGTTGATCGCGTACTCATAGATTCCGTTTGTAGTTCCCACAAAGAGGAAGGTATTCGCGGGAGAGATCGCCAGGCAAAGCCCGGCAACGCCGTTGTTTACCGGTGAGTTGGGAACGATGCTGAGGCTTCCATTGCTGCCGACGGTATAGCCGGCGATGAAGGTATTCCCTCCATTGGCTACGTAGATGAAATCCCCGGCGGTCGCTGCCGGTGGATTGTTGTTTTGCGCCACAAAGAAATCGCAGCCCGTGAGCGCGAAGAGAGGACCAAGAAGCAGAATGGAAACCAAACAACGTCCTGCGCGCGAGCGCTTTTCCCAACCACGCATTTTTTCCGTTTCCTCTGGTGACGCATACGACTAGACGTTGCACGTCATCCGGCGCTCGCACCATGCCAGCCCAGGTGAGCGGCGGCCGGGCGAGCCATACCCCTCGCCCCAACGACATTGCGGCCTCACAGAGACTCGGCCGGGAGCGCAAAGGAAGGAGGAGACCTCGATTATACTTCGCTCCATGGCTCGGTCTTTGCGGGTTCTTCCCCTCGTTCTTCTGGTCGCCGCTCTTGCCTGCCATGGCCAGAATCCGCAGATGGATCCTTCCGCCACGGCGCAGTCCGGCCTCTGTCTTCGCTGCATCCGCTCAGATATGGAGTTTCTCGCCTCAGACGAGCTCCGCGGCAGGGGCAGCGCTACCCGCGACGAGCATATTGCCGCGCTCTTCGCCGCTTCTCTCTTCGCCGATTTCGGCCTGCAGCCCGGCGGCGACTCCGGAGGATTTCTGCAGAAGGCGGCGCTGCCTGATCCCCTGCCGGAGAAGGTTCTCGAAAGGCTGAAAGGATTTGAAAATCAGCCGCGGCTGGAGACCTGGAACGTAGTCGGCATTCTGCGGGGCTCAGACCCGGGAACGAAAGAGGAGACTGTCCTTTTGACCGCGCACCTGGACCATCTGGGAACAGGGCCGGCCAGAAATGGGGACGCCATCTACAACGGCGCCGATGACGATGCCTCCGGAACTACGGCAGTCATCGAGCTGGCGAGACGGCTCGCCCGGGGACGCAGGCCCAGGCGGACGGTTCTCTTCGTCCTCTTCGGCTCGGAGGAGATCGGGGGATACGGGAACCGCTACTTTCTTGCTCATCCGCCAGTGCCTCTCGATCAGATCGTGGCCAACCTGGAGTTCGAGATGATCGGGCGGCCAGATCCGGCTGCGCCTCGCGGCGACCTTTGGCTCACCGGTTTTGAGCGAAGCAATCTGGGAGCCGAACTGGTGCGGCATGGAGCGCCCCTGGTCGCCGATCCGCATCCGAAGCAAAGGTTCTTCCAGCGCTCCGACAATTACAGCCTGGCCCGGCGCGGCATCGTCGCCGAGACCGTCTCCAGCTTTGGCCTGCATGCGGACTATCACCAGCCGAGCGATGAGATCCAGCGCATCGATTTCTTCCACATGGAGTCTGCGATCGCGTCGATGGTAAAACCGGTCGAATGGCTGGCGAATACTCGCTGGAAACCCGAATGGCTTCCCGGAGGAAGACCGCCGCCCGGAGACTAAGGAGGAGGAACAGGGACGATCAGTTCAAGTCGTCAGGCTCATCGCCGTCAGGCGGGATCTGCTGGCAGGCGGCGCAGCGGCCGAGGACATCGATTGAGAAACGCTCGGCGAAGAAGCCGCCCGGCAGCTTGCCCGGACTCCGCATCGGGCCGAGTTCCTCCTCGTCAATATCGCTGATCGACTTGCAGACGGTGCAAACCAGATGGTGGTGCGGCCGCCGGTTCATCTCCACCCGAAGCGAACCGTGATGCAGGCTGACTTCGCGAAAGATACCGCTGTTCAGGAACAGACGGATGTTTTTGTAGACCGTCGCCAGCGAGATAGAGGGTATCTGTTTTTTTACGCTTGAGTAGACTTCTTCAGGACTGGGATGGCCCGGCGTGCTCTTGAGCACTTCAAAGAGCACCTGACGCTGGTGTGTCACGGCGATTCCACACGCCGCGCACAACTCGCGAAACTCCTTGGCTTCCACCTGGGTCATACGTTCAGGAGACGATAATTATTATCGTCTGTCAATGAAATCCGCGCCGGACAATCCGCCCGGCAGCGTTCGACGCGCCTAGTTCGGCTTTTCGGGCCATAGCCGGGAAAACCGCTCATCGAGCGGCTGCCGCCCCTGGAAGCCCGCGTCCAGAGAATGCCAGTGGGCGATGCGGGGCTCTCCCAGCTTCCAGCAGAGCAAAACAATCTCCTCGCCAATCTGGCACGGGAAGTCGAGCAATCCGGTATCCAGATCCTTCACCTGGACTCCGATCGAGTCGATCTCCTCGACGACATCCTTCGCCTGCTGAACCGCTGCCCGCAAGGCAGCACGTTTTCGTCCAACCTGCGCCGGGTCGACCTGCATGCCGCCAGAGAAGAAGATCCTCTGGCCAAACTCCTGGAGCTCCATCTCCAACTGCTCCGCGCTGGTCTTCGCTTCGATCGCCCGCCGCAGCAGCGCTTCCAATACGGGAAGCAGCCCCTGCGCCTCATCGAGAGAAAAGGTCTTCATGAGATCTACCTTCAGCTCGGCATTCTGCAGAGCCGATTCGCCCCGCTCGCCGGGATGGCTCAAATTTCAAGCATCCGGTCCAGCGCCACGTGCGCCCAGTATTTCACGTCCGCCTTCACTTGGATGCGATTGACAACCCGCCCTTCGACCAGGTTTTCCAGAGCCCAGGCAAGGTGATGGGGAGAAATACGGTACATCGTGGTGCACAGACATCCCGTGTCATCGAGCGTGATGATCTTTTTGCCTTCGGGCGCGAACCGCCTGGCCAGCCGGTTCACCAGGTGAATCTCGGTCCCGATGGCGAACATCGTCTCCGAGGGCGCGCTCTCGACCATCTTGATCAGCGCTTCCGTCGACCCCAGGGCGTCCGCTTTCTGGCAAACCTCCCAGCGGCATTCTGGGTGCACGATCACGCGGATCCCCGGGTATTTGCTTCTAACCGCGTCCACGTGTCCGGGGAGAAAGCGCTGATGGACAGAGCAGTGCCCCTTCCAGAGGATCACGCGGGCCTGCCTCAGCCGCGCCGGATCGATGCCGCCGTTGATCTGATAGGGATCCCAGACCACCATCTCCGCCAGAGGAATGCCCATCTGGAAGGCGGTGTTCCGGCCGAGGTGCTGGTCGGGAAGAAAGAGGATCTTCTGACGGCGCGCAAAAGCCCACTCGAAGGCCGTCCGGGCGTTCGAGGAGGTGCAGACCAGGCCGCCGCGCTCTCCGCAGAAGGCCTTGATGGCCGCCGTCGAGTTCATGTACGTCAACGGCATCAGCTCGCCAGGGTCGAGCCCGGCCCGCTCCAAGGACTCCCAGCAATCCTCCACCTGGCCGATCTCCGCCATATCCGCCATCGAGCAACCGGCGTTCAGATCGGGCAAGAGCACCTGCTGGCCGCTGGCGCCGAGAACATCCGCACTCTCTGCCATGAAGTGAACTCCACAGAAGACCACGTAGCGGCTGCGCGTCTCCGCGGCGATTTTAGAGAGCTTGTAGGAATCACCCGTCGCGTCCGCGAAGCGAATCACCTCGTCGCGCTGATAATGGTGGCCCAGCACAATGACCTGGTCCGCCAGTTTGGCGCGGGCCGCGGCAATTCTGCCATCCATGCTGTGATCGGGGAGCGCCAGGTAGTTTTCGAGGGAGCAGCTGGTCTCTGCAAGATTCCCGGGAGAGCCAGAAAACTCGTCCGTCCGCGCAGCATCCGCGGTCTCTTCTAAAAGTACACCCATGATGGTCCGCCTTCAGTCCCTTCCTTTTCTCTTCCAGGAATGGACGGGGATGTTGAAAGCTATCGAGGGCTGCAGCGGATTCACTGCGGCCAGCCGTTCGGCCGCCCAATCCGCGGGGATGTTGCTGCCCTTCTGAACAGATGCGCCAGCGAAGGCGTAGGACTTAAAGTTTCCACTCAAAGCTTCCACACCATACGACGGGAGCAAGTATTCAAGTTATTTTAATACTTTAATTCATCCTGCGTCGGAATGTTCGTTCTCAGAGCCTGAGTTCCGGATGAGAGTCAGCCGGAGTCCTGTTCACAAAGATCGAAAAGCCGTAGCGTCCGGCCTGATTTGTGACGCCCCGTCGAGGCAGGTATCATGACAGAGCTATGAGTTTGCCTGACACAATCTTTATTTTCGCCTTGGCGCTGGTGATTTTCGGTCCCAAAAAGCTGCCGGAAATCGGGCGGCAGATCGGCAAACTCGTCTTTGAATTCCGCCGCGCCAGCAACGAATTCAAAATGCAGATTGAAGAGGAGTTGCGGAACGCCGAAGAGGCGGACCGCCGAAAGAAGATCGAGGCCCAGAATGCTGCTCCGCCCGCCGCTTCGGTCTCCGTTTCGGAGTATCCGGCCATTCGGCCTCCGAGCACCGGAACCCCCGAGAGCGCGGCGAGTCCCTACCAGGCCATTCCCTCCCAGCAAGAGAACGGCGTGCAGGAAGCCGGGATGCAGGAAACCGGGATGCCGGAGACCAAGGTGCAGGAGGCCGGGCCTTCCAATGAGCCCAAACTGACGGCGAATGCCTACGACGGCATCCAGGAAGCCGCCGGAGAAAGCGTCCAGGAGCAAACAACCAACCATCATGGCTGACATTGTCGACCGCGCCCGGGCGGCGGTGAACGAACGAGCTGAACTTCCGGGCATGAGCCTGCTTGAGCACCTGGAAGAACTTCGCAGACGCATCATTCACTCTGCGCTGTATCTGGTCGCCTCCTTTTTTATCTGCTACACCTTCCGCGAGAAGATCTACGGGTTCATGCAGCAGCCGATCGTCACGGCGCTGAAGGCCCACCACCTCGACACGCAACTGGTCTACCTGAACCCGGTCGATATTTTTAACCTGTACATCAAGATCAGCTTTCTGGCGGGCGCAATCCTGGCCGCCCCCTTCGTGCTCTATCAGGTCTGGCTCTTCATCTCTCCCGGGCTTTACCAGAAGGAGAAGAAGTACATCGTTCCCTTCATGGCGGCGACCGTCGGGCTTTTCCTCACGGGAGCTTTCTTCGGCTATCACTACGTCTACCCGGGAGCGCTCGACTTCCTCATTGGCTACAGCAGCCAATTCAAGCCGATGGTAACCGTGGGCGAGTATACCGACCTGTTCATGACGGTGATTCTTGGCCTGGGAATCACCTTTGAGCTTCCGATTCTCGTGTTCTTTCTCGCGCTCTTTGGTCTGGTGAGCGCCCGCTGGTTGTGGAGCAACATCCGCTACGCGGTGCTGTTGATCTTCATCGTCGCGGCCATCATCACTCCCACACCCGACATCCTGACGATGTGCGTCTTCGCCGCTCCCATGCTGCTGCTCTACCTCCTCAGCATCGGGGTCGCCTATATGGTTCATCCCAGCCGCAGAGACCGGAAGCGGGCCGCCCAATGAGCTGGCGGCTCAAGTCTTGCTCGCGCGCCGCTCTTGCTCTTACCGCCGCCGTACTCCTGGCAGGAGCAGCGCGGGGCCAGACGGCTCCAGCTCTTCCCCAGTTCGACGGCAATCGCGCCCTCGATTACACGCGGCAGTTCGTTTCCATAGGACCGCGCTGGGTGGGCAGCGAAGGGCATGCCAAGGCGGAAGCATTTTTGCGGCGAGCCTTTGCCAAGGACGACCTGGAGAAGAACGGCTTCTCGGTTTCCACGCCGGCCGGCGCCAAAGAGATCACCAACTACATCGTCAAATTTCCCGGCAAGAAGGACGGCATTATCGTCCTCGCCAGCCATTACGAGACAAACTATCCGCTGCGCAACACCGCCTACGTGGGCGCGAACGACGGCGGATCAAGCACCGGCCTGCTGTTACAACTGGCCAATAGCTTCCGAGGGAAAAAGCTGGAAGGATACAGCGTCTGGCTGGTGTTTTTCGACGGGGAGGAAGCCTTCGATCAATGGTCCCGCACCGACTCGCTCTATGGAAGCCGGCGCCTTGCGTCACAGTGGCAGGCCGACGGCACCCTCAAGCGGATCAAAGCATTTCTGCTTGCGGACATGATCGGAGACAGCGATCTCGATATCGACCGGGACACCAATTCGACGCCATGGCTGCTGGACCTGGTTCACCAGGCCGCCGCGAAGTATGGCGACCAGTCCTACTTCTTCGGTCGCGAGAACACGATCGAAGACGATCACTTGCCGTTTGTCGAAGCTCATGTTCCGGCGGCCGACATCATTGATATCGATTACGGGTACAATAACTCCTTCCATCACACCACTCAGGACACGATGGACAAGATCAGCGCCAAGAGCCTCACGATCGTCGGCGACACCTTCCTGGAGACGATCCAGCTGCTCAACCAGCGATAGAAATTGGCCACCCGCCTGCGCGCTCGCCGAGTCCTCTAGCATAAGGCTATGATTGCCGGCTCCCCAATTGCCTACTGGATTACCTTCCATGTCCTGGTTCTGGTCCTGATTCTTTGGGACCTGACCGCACTCCATCGCGGGACCGGACGTTCGCGAACTGTGAGCAATCTGTTGTTCGTGCTTCTGCTCGTGGGGATGGCGGCAGGCTTCGGCCTCTGGCTTGCACATGTTCAAGGCAGGCAGACCGGCCTGGAATTCGCCTCGGGATACCTGATCGAACTCTCGCTCAGTGTGGACAATCTCTTTGTCTTCCTGGTGATGTTCCGCTCCTTCCGGCTGGGAATGCAGCAACAGCGGAAGGCTCTCCTGGTGGGCGTCGCCGGCGCGATCGTCATGCGAGGCCTCTTCATCTTTGGCGGAATCGCACTGCTCACCCGCTTTGCCTGGATTCAATACCTCTTTGGCGTACTGATTCTGGCTGCTGCGGTGCGGCTCTTTCGCGAAAAAAAGCCTGGCCCGGGCGGGCGGCTGGGCCGGTGGCTGGAGCGATTCGAAACCAGGGGAAGACTGAACCCGAGGCGGGTTTTGCTTTCGGCGGTCGTCGCCATTGAAGTCGTCGACCTGCTCTTCGCCATGGACTCCGTTCCCGCGGTTCTCGCAGTCAGCCACCAGCCATTCGTCGTCTACACCTCGAATATCTTCGCCGTTCTCGGCCTGCGCTCGCTTTACTCTCTCCTGGCGAATCTGCTCGACCGGCTGCGCTTCTTGCACTTCGGCCTGGCGGCCATCCTGGGCTTCGTCGGATCGAAGATGATCCTCGAGCCGTGGATTCATATCTCAATCGAGATCTCGCTCGCGGTCATCCTGCTGGTGATCGCTATCGCGACGGCAGCTTCCCTGCTGTATCCCGCAGCGGAGACTCGGGAGAGCCCGCAACCCCATTGAAGCCCTGAAAAGAGAGCTTCCCTTCCCGGAGCACCGAGTGCCTTTGGAAGTGCGCATCATCCCGGTACGGAAAGTCGTTGCGGTAATGCGCTCCGCGGCTCTCCTCGCGCCCGAGCGCCGATTGGACGATCTGTTCGGCGACAGAGAGCAGGTTGCCGAGTTCAATGGCGCCCCGCTCGCGCGCGGAGGGGAGTTGCTCCCGGACAAGCCTCAGCTCCGCAGCCGCGCAGCGAAGCCCCTCGGCATCCCGCAATAGCCCCGCATACCGCCACATTGCCGCCTGCAGACGGGTACGCAGCCCATCAATCGACGAAGAAGATCCCGCGCCGGCATCCGCCGCAAGCTCCCCGGGCTCATCCTCCCGGCCAGAGACGGAAGATCCCTCCTCTTCAAGCATGCATTGGGCGGCTCTCGCTCCAAACACCAGGCCCTCCAACAGAGAGTTGCTGGCCAGGCGGTTTGCCCCATGCACGCCGGTGCAGGCTACTTCGCCCGCGGCATAGAGGCGAGCCAGCGAAGAACGGCCTCCGATATCTGTGCGAACGCCGCCCATCAGGTAGTGCGCCGCCGGACGAACGGGAATGAGGTCTCGCTTGAGATCGAGATGGTAGCGGGCAAGAAAAGCCGTGATGCCGGGAAAGCGGTCGCCAAGATCGATGCCCGCCACATGGCGCATATCGAGATAAACAGGGAGCGCCTCTCCGGAATCGGCGGAGATTCCTTCGCGGGTGATCGCCCTGGCG
>DASYYO010000206.1:0-9802 GCA_035933805.1 Acidobacteriaceae bacterium
GCCCAGCCGGAGGTCAAGCCGTGAGCCGATGAGAAATACAGCCGCCAGGATAAGGCCGAGAAAAAAGGAGCCGTGGCAGTTGACCCAGAGGGCGAACAGCGGGGGCAAGGCAAAGAACCAGCGCGGATTGCGAGTTCTGCCAATATGCAACAGTATCAGTTCTATTATCAGGAAGAGATAGCCGAGCATCTGCGGCCGAATCGCCAGACCGACGGTGGCGAACAGCCAGACAATCAGCGCGCCTGCAAACCCCACTTTCGCATTCCCTGAATATAACGAGCACAAGGCATACCCGGCGATCAGCAGTGCGGAGGTCAGGAGGCAAAGCCAGAGCATCAACCCCGAATAGCCGCCAATCCGGTAGGCCGCGTAAATGAGGGTCTGCGAGAGCCACTCATGCGGCACCCAGGCGTGATGGTTGGTGGTATAGGAGAGAACGTCCGTGGTGGGGATGGTGTGGGTGGTCCAGACAATAGAGCCTATCCTGAGGTGCCACCACATATCCGGGTCGTCGAAACGCGACCGCACCGTCAACACCGAGAGCACCGTGAGCAGGCCAGCCAGGGCTACAGGAAAAGAGAAGATGCTCCGCAGGACACTGCCTCTCGCGGCCGGCCGCGTCCCCGTGACGGCAATCGAGGCAGCGCTCAAGCAGTCCCCAGTTCGTGGGGCTCTTCGTCAGTCAGCAGCGGAGAGTCTGCCCCGGGATACTGGTCCGAGAGGCGGATCAGCCGATGCAGATATGCCCTGGAGATCGACAGGCTGCGGGCTGCCAATGTCTTGTTGCCGTTGTTGTCCCGCACCGCATTGGCGGCAAGCTTCACCTTGTAGTCGCGAAGCTGCCGCTCGAACGAACTGGCGGGATGGAAGTCGCTGATATTGACGACTCCCTCCTCCTGAATGTTTCGCGGCAGGTCCTCCCCACGAATACTCGTACCCTGGGCGACGATGATCGCCCGTTGAATGACGTTCTCGAGCTCTCGCACATTCCCCGGCCAGGAGTAATTCTGCAAAAGAGACATCGCCCCCGGCTCGATGCTCTCCATAGGCTTTTCATAGCTGCTCGAATATTGCCGGAGAAAATGCATGGCGATCGCCGGAATGTCTTCCGCATGCTCCTGGAGAGATGGAGCGTCGATGCGCATCACATTGATCCGGTAATAAAGATCCTGGCGAAATTTTCCCTGGGCGACCATCTCGCCAAGATCCTGATGCGTGGCGAAGATCAGGCGGGCGCGCAAAGGAATCAGCCGGTTGCTGCCGAGGCGGCTGAATTCGCGCTGCTGAAGCACGCGCAGAAGCTTGACCTGTGTGCTCAGGCTGAGCTCGCCGATTTCGTCGAGAAAGAGCGTGCCGTCGGAGGCCTGCTCCATATAGCCTTCGCGGGTGCCGTTGGTGCCGGTAAATGCGCCCTTCTCATGACCGAATAATTCGGACTCGATCAGAGTCTCGGGGATTGCGCCGCAGCAAACGGCCACGAATGGGCGATCCGCACGGGAGCCCAGGTTGTGGATGGCCTGCGCAATCAGCTCCTTGCCCGTGCCGCTCTCTCCGGTAACCAGCACCGAGGCATTCAGGCTGGCGACCCGGCGCACCAGGTCGTAGACCTGCTGCATTGGCGAGCTGCATCCGATCATCCGGTCGCAGCTGCTGCTTACCTCCTCCAGTTGCTGCTGTACCGTTTGCAGCTTCCGTTTGAGCGAGACGTTCTCATAAGCGCGGCGCAGCATCGCCTTCAGATCGCGGATGGAAGGAGGCTTGCGGCAGTACCCGTGCGCGCCTGCCCGCACCAGATCGACCGCGGTGGAGCGCAGGTTGTCGTCCACCATGATCACCGTGGGAACCCGTGCCTCGACGAACCGCTGGCAGCAGGCGACTCTCTGCTCCGGCGATTTGTAGCTCGAATCTAAATCGAAGATGACGATGTCGCAGCTACCGCCTCCGAGCATACGGTTGACAGCAGCCTCATCCGGCTCCAGGGAAACTTGAAAGTCCCTTCCCAATGCGGAAGAGAGCAGAGGCTGCAGCTTGCGATCGTCTGAATATAAAGCGATTCGAATCATAGGCAGGCGCTCTCCTCGCACGGCGCCGTAATACAATCAACCGCGATCTTCCTGAAACTGGCAAAGATCTCGATCTCCGAATGTATCTCCGGGGACTTCATCTCCGGAGGCCGTGGGGGGGCCCGGCCAAAATATATTTGTCTCGCTTCCTGAGGGTTGTATTGTTAGACGATTCGCCAGGAACGTCGAGGTAACTCTAGTAACCTACCCTCCCGCGAAGAAGATACCTTACCGGTCCTCGGTACCAACTGACCACCCGGACTGTTACCCATGCCGCCGGCTCCGGAAGTGGCCGTCCAATTGCTCAAGTACTCTGGCATGACCTCCCGGCAAAGGTCCGACGTTCTCCTTCTGGCAGGCGCAGTTATCTTGACCCGGTTCCTTTTCCGGAGCCGCTATCTCTATGACATCGACTCGGTGAACTTCGCTCTGGCGATCAGAAGATTCGATCCTCGCGTCTATCAACCGCATCCGCCGGGATATTTCCTGTATATCGGCCTGGGCAGGCTGTTCAATTCCCTGCTCCGCGATGCCAATCTTGCGCTCGTCGTTCTGAGCATTGCTGCGAGCTGCGGGACAGTAATTCTGATCTATCGAATGGCTCTGAGCTGGTTTGGCTGGCGCTCGGCGCGGTTCGCCGGCCTGCTCTTTCTGCTCTCCCCGCTGGCTTGGTTTCACGGCACGGTCGCCTTGACATACAGCGTAGAGGCCTTCTTTTCGGCGCTTCTCGGCTATCTGTGCTGGCTGATCGCGGGAGGACGCGTCTCTCTGGTTGTTCCGGCTGCAATCGCGCTGGGAGTCTCTGCGGGAGTCCGCCCGTCCTCTCTCCTGTTCCTAGGGCCGCTCTTCGTCTTTTCACTGCGTAAGGTATCCGCAAAGCGCAGGGGCGCGGGCGTGGCCGCACTCGCTTTGGCTCTGGCTGCGTGGTTCCTTCCGATGATCCGGGCCAGCGGCGGATTTCATGCTTACTTTGAAGCGCTGCTGTCTTTGTGGCGCCTGGTTCCCTCGAAAGATACGGTTTTCAACTCCTCTCCGGCGACCTCGATCGCGCGCGCCTGCACCATCGTCTTTATCTATTTGCTGACCTTCGGCGCAGCCTCGCTGGCCCCGTTGGCCGCCCTGCGCCGCCGGCCCGGCGACAGCGAAAAGAAGCTGTTTACCGCCGTTTGGATGGGCCCCGCGCTCTGCTTTTTCACCCTCATCTTCCTCAAATTCGTCAACAGCGGATACCTGCTGCTGCTCGCAACTCCGGCCTCTATCTGGCTCGGACGCTGGGCTTCGGACTGGTATGAAACAACCGCGTGGCGCAAGGACTGGAAGCTGGCGGCTCTGGGCATGGGCGCCGCCGCCAATGTGCTGATCTTTCTTGCGGCTCCGGTTTACTGCTCGTACCGGTCGGTACGGCGGTTTGAAGCTCAGCTCAGCGGGATTCGCGCAGCGCTTCCCCAGGTGGCAAGCCCAAAAGACACCCTGCTGATCGGCTTCGACTCTCATTTCCTCGGCTACCGGCATGCCGGATACTATCTCCCGTCCTATCTCACGGTGCAATATCCCGAGGTCAAGCTGATCGAAGGGGTCCGCATCTTTGCCCTCGAGGACCGCGATACCCGCCTGCTTACCGGGCTCCCGCTTTCCACTTACTCAAAGTTCGTCCTGTTTCCGCTGCCCGGAGAAGCGGCCTCGTACCGGCAGTATCTGGACCAGGTGAAATCGCGCCTGGGCGAACACCGGCTGCGCACCATCGATGCCGGCGGCTATCAATTCCTGACCGGTCCGATTACGGATCTGCCCCTGCTGTTTCCCCCAGCCGCTCCAGGGCAGAAGCCGGGTGTGTATGTGGTGCTTCACTCCGGCGCGCAGCCTGTAAACAGCCGTGCACACCAATCTGCGCCGGCCGCCTTCTAATGCCATGAATTCAGGCACTCCCTGCCCTCCGGCGATTTGGACGGGAAATTGCTCTATCCCGAATGTTCTCCCGGTACTCGGGAAGAAGGGTCCTCTTTCATGCACTCGATCGCCTGGTGGCCGACTCTCATTGTGCTCTTGGTTGCGACCGTGACAGATCTGCGCAGCCGGCGCATCCCCAATTGGCTGGTGCTCCCCTTTCTCGTGCTCGGAATTCTGGTCTCCGGCTTCGTCCATGGCTGGGGCGGAGTGGGACATAGCCTCGAGGGGATCGCGCTTGGGGCGGTATTGTTCGGCACTCTTTGCTGGATGGGCGGCATGGGAATGGGAGATGTGAAGCTATGCGCGGCGATCGGAGCCTGGATCGGACCCGGACAGTTGACGACGGCGCTGGTCCTCACCGGAATTGCAGGAGGCGTCATGGCTCTCGGTTGGGCGGTCGGAGGAGGGTTTCTGGGAGAGCTGTTCAGCGGCGCGGGTGAACTGCTCTTCTCTTTCAAAGAGCGGGGGCTGCGTCCTCATCCCGAACTGGTGCTGAGCAATCCTCTAACGCGCAAGATGCCGTACGCGCCGGCCATCGCGGTCGGAACGCTGATTTCTTTCTTCTCCCGATGAGCGCGAGTCCACGAACCATAACCGGTTTTCACCCCCATATGCCGAATTCAACCCGAACGGACGAGAAGTTGGTAGGACCGAATCTACGAGCATCAGGGAATCGAGAATCTTCGATGTCGACATTTACACATGATCCCGACGCACTTGGCACGAATGTGTTGTCCGTGGCTCTGATTGGTCCGGAGGAGCAGCGCCGCAAGGCGGTCGCCGGCGCGCTCTCGGGATCGCAGGCGAGCGTCACCCGGGAGTTCGCCTCTTATCCCGATCTCGATGACGTGCCCCGGTTGATCGAGTCGGATTACGACGTGATCATCGTGGAGCTGGACTCCAATCCGGAACACGCCCTCGACCTGGTTGAGAATATCTGCGGCAGCAGTTCGACGACCGTGATGGTGTACTCGGCGCGGTCGGATTCGGAGCTGCTAGTTCGCTGCATGCGCGCGGGAGCCCGTGAATTTCTCACTCAGCCGATCGCTCCCAGCACACTTGCCGAAGCCATGGTTCGCGCCTCGGTTCGCCGGCCGGCGCCGCGCCCTGCGAAGAAGGCCGGGGGCAAGCTCCTGGTCTTTCTCGGCGCCAAGGGCGGCTCCGGAGTTACCACCCTGGCCAGTAACTTTGCTGTCGCGCTGGCCCAGGAATCCGGCCAGAACGTGATGCTCATTGATCTTGGGCTTCCCCTGGGAGACGCGGCTCTCGATCTCGGCATCAGCGGACAGTTCTCCACCGCCAACGCTCTGCAGAACTTCAGCCGGCTGGACGCGAACTTCCTGGCCAAACTTCTGATCAAACACAGCTCAGGGCTCTCAGTGCTGGCCGCACCTGACACCTACACGCCGGTGCGGGATACGAGCGAAGCGGTGGAAAAGCTGCTCGCAGTCTCCCGCCAGGAGTTCGACTACGTAGTCGTCGATGCTGGTTCGCGGCTTGGCTCGACCAGCAAGACGCTGATCGATGGAGCGAGCACGGTCTACCTTGTCAGCCAGGTGAACATCTCTGAGCTGCGCAACTCCAACCGCCTGATCTCGGAGTTCTTCGCCTCCGGGGGTGCCAGCCTCGAGATCGTGCTCAACCGCTTTACCCCACGGACTCTTGGCATTGACGAAGAGAGCGTGACCAAAGCGTTGACCAGGCCGCCCAACTGGAAGATACCGAGCGATTATCCGGCGGCGCGTCGCGCGCAGAACGCCGCATCAGCATTGGTATTGGAGGACTCCGCCGTCTCCCGGGTCATCCGGCAGATGGCCAGAACTGCCTGTGGTCTGCCCGCCAATCCGGATAAACGGAAGCGGTTCAGCTTATTCGGCTGATAGGGCGAGAAGAGCTCTTCCAAGGCGAAAAGAGTCTCTTTCCAACGAAGGAACGGACGGTACAGCGTGGAACAACTGAATCTTGAAACATTCAAAGCGGAAGTACACCGGACGCTGCTCTCCAAGCTGGACCTGGAGAAGCTGTCGAGGGTGGATACGAACCAGGCGCGGCAGGCCGTGGCCGGCATGGTGAATGACATCATCCGCGATCAGAAGGTTCCTCTGAGCTTCAACGAGCAGGAGCGGGTTCAGGCCGACCTGTTGGACGAGGTCTTCGGCCTTGGGCCGCTGGAACCGCTGCTGCGCGACCCGAAGATCTCCGACATCCTGGTGAACGGCAAAAACAGCGTGTTTATCGAACGCGGCGGCCTTCTGCAGAAGACCGATACAGCCTTCAGGGACGATCGCCACCTGCTGCAGATCATCGACCGTATCGTCTCGCGGATCGGCCGCAGGGTCGACGAATCCTCGCCCATGGTGGATGCGCGCCTGCCCGATGGGTCGCGCGTGAACGCCATCATTCCGCCGCTGGCGCTGGACGGGCCAGCCCTCTCCATCCGCCGCTTTGGAACCGGCCCCCTCGCAGCCAATCAACTGGTCACGCTCAAGAGCATCTCTACCGAGATGATGGAGATGCTTGCCGCCGCGGTACGCGCGCGCATCAGCATTCTGATCTCCGGCGGCACAGGAGCCGGCAAGACTACCTTTCTTAATATCCTTTCGCAATATATTCCGAAGAACGAACGCCTGGTCACCATCGAAGATGCCGCCGAGCTGCAACTCGCCCAGGAAAACATTGTTCGCCTGGAGACGCGGCCGCCCAACATTGAAGGGACGGGAGCGATTCGCCAGCGGCAATTGCTCATCAACAGTCTGCGTATGCGGCCCGATCGCATCATCATCGGTGAGGTACGCGGAGAAGAGGCTTTCGACATGCTCCAGGCGATGAACACCGGCCACGAAGGCTCGATGACCACGATTCACGCCAATACTCCCCGCGATGCCTTGTCCAGGCTCGAATCGATGGTCGCGATGACCAATATGAACCTGCCGGAGAAGACCGTACGCCAGCAGATCAGCTCAGCGATCGCAATCGTCGTTCAAGTCTCGCGCATGAGCGATGGCAGCCGCAAAGTCGTCAGCATCTCGGAGATCACGGGCATGGAGGAAAACGTCATCAGCATGCACGAGATCTTCAGCTTCAACAAAAAAGGCATCGGGCCGGATGGCAGAGTGATCGGCGCATTCCAGCCGACGCGCATCCGTCCGAAGTTTCTGGAACGGCTCCGGATCTCCGGAATATTTCTGCCGCCCACGATGTTCGAGCAGGTGCTCGAAGTCAACTGAGCGGAGGTCCACTATGCGGGGGAGGAGGAAAAGATCATGTTAATGCTGCTGGTTCTGGTGTTCTTTGGCGTCTTCGGCGTGCTGACGCTGCTCCTGGTGGCCAGCGGCGCCGGCGCTTCTCAGCAGACCAAGCACACCCTCGCCGTACTGGAGTCGGCTTTGGCGGTGGGTGAGCAGCGGTCGGCCGACCAGTTCGTCGATATCCGGAAGCAGGAACTGCTGAGCGCGGTTCCCTGGGTCAATCGCTGGCTGTTGAAGATTGAACTCGCTCCGCGCTTGCGCAGCCTTCTCTATCAGGCCAATGTGAAGTGGACAGCGGGCGGACTGATTCTGATGTCGATCGCCTGCTTCACCTTCCCGGCCTATCTGATTTATCTGCGGACGGGCGCCGTAGTCTTTGCTCTTCTCATCGGGCTTCTGATCGGCTTTGCCCCGTTCTTCTATGTGCTCTATAAACGGCGGCAGCGCTTCAACAAATTCGAGCAGGAACTGCCGGAGGCGCTCGACCTGATGGTCAGCGCTCTGCGGGCCGGCCATAGCCTGGTCGCAGCGCTGGGCCTGGTGGCAAAGGAGGCGGCCGAACCGATCGGCGGTGAGTTCCGCATCTGCTTCGACGAGCAGAACTACGGGCTTGAGCTGAGAACGGCCATGAACAACCTGGTCATCCGGGTTCCTTTGCAGGACTTGCGCATTGTCGTGACGGCCATTCTGATTCAGAAGGAGAGCGGAGGCAACCTTGCCGAAGTCCTGGACAAGGCTGCTTATGTTATCCGTGAGCGCTTCCGCCTCCGTCGCCAGGTGCGCACCCATACGGCGCAGGGACGGCTGACCGGATGGATTCTGTCGTTTCTTCCCGTCGTGCTGGGGATTGCCCTATATCTGGTCAACCCGGACACGATGAGTCTTTTGTGGAAGCGCGCGATCGGAATCAAGCTGCTCTATACCGCAGTCGGCATGACCATCACGGGCGCTCTGATCATTCGCAAGATTGTCAACATGGACGTTTGAAGGTGAACCATGGGATTTGCAGCCTTTACTTTTCTAATCATTTTTCTGCTGATCGCCAGCGGGGGTCTGCTTCTCTTCTATCGCGAAGCGATGATCCAGCGCATCGCCGCTGTGATCTCCCCGCGGCCGAAGCCCGAAGGCCTGTTGAGCACCATCCAGCAGACGAAATCCTCGCTCGGCGGCATGGTGGAACGCTTCGAGCGCATTCTGCCGCGGAGCCAGGCCGAGGTATCGGTCGTGCAACAGCGCCTGATCCGTGCCGGCTATCGCAGCGACTCGGCCGTGAAGGTCTTTTACGGCGCCAAGGTTTTGTTGCCGGTCTCTCTTGCCTTGCTGGCCATGGTCACCCGGGCATCGAGCTACAGCCCGTTCTTCGTCTATGCCATGGCCCTCGGCCTCGGCTTTCTTGTGCCCGATTTCTGGCTCGGACGGCGTATTTCCAACCGGCAAGCCCATATCCGGCGCGGACTGCCGGATGTGCTGGATCTTCTGGTCATCTGCATCGAGGCGGGCCAGAGCCTGGATCAGGCGACCGTGCGCACCGCCGAGGAGCTGAACCGCGCTCATCCGGCGATCTGCGACGAGCTGGGCGTGGTCGTGCTCGAACAACGGGCCGGCCGTCCCCGCGCTGACGCCTGGAAGAATTTTGCCGAACGCACAGCGGTCGACAGCGTACGCAACCTGGTCTCGGTGCTGGTGCAGTCCGAACAGTTCGGGACGAGCGTGGCCAAGACCCTGCGGGTTCACTCCGATACGCTGCGAACCCAGCGGCGGCAGAAGGTTGAGGAGCAGGCGGCGAAGACTACCGTCAAACTCGTCTTTCCGCTGGTCTTCTTTATCTTTCCGTCGTTGTTCCTGGTAACCATCGGGCCGGCGGCCATCATCATGGCGGAATCGTTTCAAAAGTACCTTAACCACTGAAGAAGGGAGAAGTTGAGATGGACAACGTTAATATCATTCGCATCGTTGCCGGCGTACTCTTCGTCGTCGTGCTGTTCATTCTGATTCAGCGCCGCCGTACGCGGGTCCGCTAATGAACTTTGATTGCGGCGTGTCCGCGGGAGATGACGAACGCAAATCCTCCAGCAAGGAAAGGCTGTCTTGCCGGGTGGTTCTCCTGAAGGACACGCTGAAACAAATGAGAGAAAGGAAGAGGCTGGAGAACACCTCCATCGAGCCTGGGCGGAGCCGCCGGTTGGCAGATCGCAGCCTTCCGGGGACCGGCGCTGATGGAGAAGGCAGATAAAACGCATTCCCTGACGGACGAAAGATTCGCCCGTGCTGAACGCAGATAAGTGGCGGATAGAGCAGGCCTGCGTCAGAGAAAGGAATTGCATGGACGACCCGGGTCCTCGGATCCGTAGAAAGCCCGGCTTCCGGGCACTCGCCGCGGGCGAGGGAGCGAAATGGAAAGACGGACGTACTGCGTATATAACCAGACACGCGAATGCTTCCTCAGCTTGGGAGTTACCCCTGCGGATACTTCGTTTGCGCGTCTGAAAGGCTTCATCGGACGGCTCAAACTCGGGCCCGATGAGGGACTGTGGGTGGTGCCTT
>DASYYO010000218.1:0-31262 GCA_035933805.1 Acidobacteriaceae bacterium
TTCCGAAGTCGAGGAGGACAACGAAGTATGACCCGATTCTCTCCGCAACCCGGAGGGACGGGGCCAATTTTCCCGATATCGTTGTCGCTCGTCGCTCGAAGATTCCCGATATTCGTCGCTCCTCACTTCTAGAACTCGAAAAAATTGGCTCCCGTGGCCCAAATTGGCTCCCGTCGCCGCCGTCCCAATCGTGTTAACAGGCCCCGGGCAAGCCTTCGCACGGCGGTCGAAGGAGGCCGAAAACCGTGCTCAATGCGCATGCCCGGACGATACGGCATCATACGGCGTTGGCGAGCGGGGAGCAAGGGCGGAAACTTTCCGTTCGCGGCTCTGGCAGATCTAAAGATTGCTGAGAGAGCCCTTGCGCACGGCAAAGAGGCGGACCCCGAGAGCGCCGCCGAGCGCGGAGAACAGAACAATGGCCGCCGCAATCATCGCGGAATACATCAGGGTGTACGTTGCCCTTCCATCCGGAGTGAGGAAGAAGCGAAGAAAGGCATGCATCTGCGCCCGGGCGTCAGGATTGGATTGGGCAAAGAGCTGCGATTGCTGATTGAAGGACTGCTGGATGACGCCATCGTAGAACTGATCGATCGCGGCCCCCTGGTGAAGAACGAAGCGGGCGAAGACGCGCCAGACGGCCGTCGTCGCAACGGAGGCGTAGGCGGCGATGATGCCGGCCAGGGTTCCGATGCGTACGCCGGAGGAAGTATCCAGGTGGAAGGAGGGCGCACGCTTGCGGTAAAGGCCGATGCAGAGCACCGCGCCTCCCACGATCCAGAAGCAGCAGCCCCAGGCAAGCACCGAGATGGCGCTGAGGATTCCCGCGGGAACGCCTACGATCAAGGCGGCGTTGATCGCATCCCGCCAGGAGATCCCCTGAGACGGGAGCGGAGCCTGGATGGGATGCGGGCTGGAAAATGCATTTCCTCCCTCTGCCGGTGGCTCAAACCGAAGCTGGGGTGAGCCGCAATGGGAGCAGAAGTGGTCCGATGCGTCCAAAGTTGCGCCGCATCGATGGCAAAGCGGAATCATGCCCTTGAGGCTATCTTAGGCAGCATCGGAGCGCAATCGCAGGGAAGAGGGGCGCCGGCGGCCTCGGGGGCCGGAAAGAGAGCAATGACGGCGGCTTTCAGTTGGTTTCCTGATGGCCGTGCCCGCCATGAGGAAGATCGAGTGCGATCAGCGCGAAGCGTGTTCCCTCGCCGTTCGGGGCCTTAAACGCCACCAGATGCTGGTGATAGGGGGAGCCAGCCCGCAGCTGAACCTCCCCTTCATGGGAGCTGAGCTCGTCGTGGGAGCGCCCGGAATCGTGACAGGAGAGGCCTTCGCGGGTGACTGCCGGCGTGCCGACTGGCTTCTCCCCGCTGCACTCGATCACGTCGCCATACGCGCCCAAAGCCTTGCGATAGAAGGCGATCACCTTCTCCTGAGGATCGGAGCTGTCATAGCTGGCGACCTTTACATGCAGACGCCAGGAACCGAAGCCCAGGTTCACGTTGGCCGATTGTTCTCCTTCGTGGCCGGCTGCCAGCCGCGCTCCGGGGTATTCCGGGAGGCCGAGATCCTGGGCGGACGTATGATTGGTCTTGACGTCGATTCCTCCCAGAGGAGTAGCAATTTGCACATCTTTCGCTTCGCCGTCTCCGCCCTTTTGAATCTGAACGTGGCAGCCGGCGGGGCCGCCTAGGCAGACGGCGAGTGACAGGAGCCCGGCAACGCTAAGCTTCATAATGCTCTCCCTTATGCCTGCATGTACGCTCTCGGGCTTCCGCCGGTTCCCCGGATTGGAGCTTTGGAGCTGGGCACTGCGGTGAGCATGGCGGAGCCTTTCCGCTGCGCGGCGCATCTCCTCAGGAGCGGCAGACCGCAAGAATGAATTTACAGAATTTTCTTCGAGGTTTCTTTGGCAAATCGATCGCAGCTCTTCTCTCCCCTGGCCCTGGCGGGCATTACCCTGCCGAATCGGGTTGTCGTCTCTCCCATGTGCGAGTACTCCAGTGAAGACGGATTCTCCAATGACTGGCATCTGGTGCATCTCGGCAGCCGCGCGGTGGGCGGCGCGGGCCTGATCTTTACCGAGGCCTCGGCCGTGCTGCCCGAAGGCCGCATCACCCCGCAAGACCTGGGGCTTTGGAAGGACGAGCATATTCCAGCCCTGCAGCGGATCGTCACCTTCCTGCACGGCCAGGGAGCCTGCGCAGGCATGCAATTGGCGCATGCCGGCCGCAAAGCCAGCATGACCCGCCCCTGGGATGCGGAGCGGTATGTACCTCCCAGCGAAGGCGGCTGGCAACCAGTGGGGCCCAGCCCTCTCAGCTTTGCCGCCCACTATGGGAAGCCGGCCGCTCTGGATGAGGCGGGCATCCATCATGTGATCCGAGCGTTTGTCAGCGCCGCGCAGCGGGCCCTTGAAGCGGGCTTCGACGTGCTGGAGATTCACTCCGCGCACGGTTACCTCTTGCATGAGTTTCTCTCTCCCTTGAGCAATCAGAGGACGGACGCCTACGGCGGCAGCTTCGAGAACCGCACTCGCCTGCTGCTGGAGGTCGTGGACGGCGTGCGCCGGGAGTGGCCGGAGGACCGTCCGCTGTTTGTGAGAATTTCGGCGACGGACTGGGCGGAAGGCGGATGGGATATCGAGCAGTCTGTTGCCCTGGCAAAGGCGCTCAAAGAGCACAAGGTGGATCTGGTGGACGTCTCCTCCGGCGGCAATGTCGCCAGCGCGGCGATTCCGGCGGGGCCCGGATACCAGGCGGCGTTCGCCGAGCGCATCCGGCGCGAGGCGGGCATCCGCACCAGCGCCGTGGGCATGATTACCGATCCGGCCCAGGCGGAGCACATCCTCAGGACGGGGCAGTCAGACCTCGTCATGCTGGCTCGCCAGATGCTGCGCGACCCGTATTGGCCTCTCCATGCGGCAGCACAATTGGGGGACGCGATCGGTTGGCCGCCGCAGTATCTGCGGGCCTCCACTCCGGGGAGCCCGGCGCGCGAGCCGATCCTTGCTCCTTCTCTCGCCGAGCCGGCGAATGCCGGTGCGCGGTAAGCGAACGAAACGCATCCCGGAGCACTTGCTCCGGGATGCGTTCATCGATTCATCGATTCTTGAGCGAATCCCGGAACTTTAATCTGTTGGCAAGGGCGCAAGCTGGCCTATACTTTTGTCGAAGGATTGCGAAGTCCTTTGCCATCCGGCAAACCGCATGCCCAATCATCTTCCACAACGGCGCACGCAACAGAAGCCCGAAATTCCCGACAAGCTTTATTTTCGAATCGGTGAGGTGGCGCGGCTGTGCGAGGTGGAACCTTACGTGTTGCGCTTTTGGGAGAGTGAGTTCTCACAGCTGCGGCCGAACAAGAGCGGCACTGGGCAGCGGCTCTACCGCAAGCGCGATGTGGAGATGGCTCTCCGCGTCAAGCGGCTCCTCTATGACGAGGGATACACCATCGCCGGTGCGCGGCAGGTTGTCCAGGCGGAGGCGCGGAACAGCAAGGCCGGCCAATCGGAGCTGCCTCTCGATCAACGCCAGGCAGTGGAGCGCGCCGAGGCGCGCGTGCACAAGGTCCGCAAGGAGCTGCGGGAGATTCTAGGATTGCTGTCGGAAGGCTCGCAAGCGCCCCCCGCGAAAGAGAAGAAGCCCGCCCGCATGCCCTCCGCAGGGCCGGAGCTTTTTGAACCCTAGAAATCGAAACCACGGCAGATCGCGAAGAGCGTAACTGTCCTACGATCCGGCGGTCACTCCGCTCTCCTGCAGGATCGTGCCGTTTGTCATGAAGCGCTCCATCGCCTGCATAGCGCAGCCCTGGCCGCAGGCGTGGTAGAACTCTGAGTTCTGGCTATCCGCCGGGTTCCACGGCATCAGGGTAAAGCGCTGCCGCGGCTGGCCCTCTTCAAAGCAGGGCACGTCCCCGAGACTCAACATCCACCAGTGATTCGATTCGCCTTTTTTCCTGCCGCAGATATCGCAGGTGAACGAGACATCCCAAACCATTTTGCACCTCGTGCTCACAATCCATGTGGGCCATACAGTAGCGCAAGGCCGGGCAAATTTCCATTGGAATCATGCTAGAGTAAAGGGGAGTGGAGTTCCATCGGAATCCCATTCCGGTAATGTTAGGGGGAAATTTCGTGACCTGTCCCCAGTGCACATCCTCTAGCTTCCGCCTCTCGCGTTTGCGTACCAAAGACCTGGAGCGTCTGGCCCTCTTTCAATATCCGGTGCGCTGCAGGCAGTGCCACCGCCGGACGTACGCAGGCTTTCCTCTTGCGTTGATGCTCTGGCAGGCCGACAAGGTGCGAAAACAACAGCGGGAGCATGAAACGGGCCGCTAGACGTTTTTGATGATCAGGACGAGGCGGGGAAGCTGCATTGCGCCTCGAACTCGGCTCTCACCCCGGGACTATGCCCTGCAATGGACCCTGCCCTGCGGTCCCGATTTCTGGCGCTTCCCGTGTTCTTCCCTAAAATGCTCACTGATGGTGGCGATTCGCCAATTTGCAGGGGAACGCCCGTAGGATAGCCTCGCGCAGGCGTGCGGTCTGCAGGCGATGGGAGAGAAGGTAAAGATGAGGGGTTGGAGATGAATGGTCGGGACGGGCAGATTTGAACTGCCGACCCCTCGCACCCCA
Organism: Acidobacteriaceae bacterium; assembly: GCA_035933805.1. GTDB lineage: Bacteria > Acidobacteriota > Terriglobia > Terriglobales > Acidobacteriaceae > PALSA-350. The sequence goes on from DASYYO010000218.1 coordinate 4,634, forward strand.
AGCGAGTGCTCTACCAGGCTGAGCCACGTCCCGACGGCAGGTGATGCCACTCCGAGTGTACACGACTGCGGCCTCTCCGTGGCCGGCCTGGGGCAGAACTTCCGGCGCGGAGAGGACAGCAGCAGCCGGTCAGTGACTTGAGGGGCTTGGGGGTACAAACTCCTTGGGCAGGGCAGATCCCTCGCCGAAGAAATACTCCTGCATCTGCTCGACCAGGAACTCCTGCGCCTCGCGTGTCCAGGGCTGAAGCCGGTACTCATTGAGCAGCATCTTCTGGCGCTCGATCCACTCCGCCCATGCCTTCTTCGAGACGTGGTCATAGATCTTCTGTCCGAAGTCGCTGTCGAACGGGCGCTCATCGAGCCCCTCCATCTCCTGCTTGTAACGGGAACAAACCACCATGTGTGCCATCGAACCTCTCTCCACCTTCTTCTGAGGTCATTGTAAGAGACAACTTCCGGGAAAGCACCCCTACCAACCGGCGGCGCTCTATCGCTTTTTCTTGCCGCTCTTTCGCGCATGGGCGTTCTTCGCCTTGCTCCGGCGAAGAACCTTGTTCTTTGGCGGCTTGTAAGGATGCGCTTTTGCGCTTGCGGCCCTCGCTTTGGTCTTGGCTTTTCCTGCGCGCTTCGGGCGGCCGGGGGCGGCCTCCTCCAGGATGGAGAACTGTAATCGCCGCTGGATTTCATCGACGCGGTCCAGCACCACGCGCACGCGGTCGCCCATGGAATAGCGCCGCCCGGCGTTCTCGCCGATGATCTGCCGTGTGTTCTCGCGATAGGTGTAGTGATCGTCCTGCAGGCTGAGGATGGGAACGAGGCCCTCGATGAAGAGGCTGTCCAACTCGACGAAGCAGCCGTATTTGGTCACGCTGAGGATCATCGCGTCAAAGTCTTCGCCGATGCGCTCCTGCATGAACTTGACCTTCTTCCACTCCATCAGCTCGCGTTCCGCGTCGTCGGCGCGGCGCTCCGCCTGGCTGGACTCATAAGCGATTCCGCCCAGCTCGGTCTCGTCGAGAGGGCTCGCCGGAGCGGCCGATTCCCCATGCCGGCTGGAGTCGGCGGCCGGCGGATGGTGACGGCCTTTTCCGGCTCGCGCCTCGTGCCAGGGAATCCGTGGATCGCCCGCTACAGGAACGCCGTGTCCGCTGATTCCCGCCCGCAGGAGGGCTTTGGAGATGCGGTGCACGATGAGGTCCGGATAGCGGCGAATGGGAGAGGTGAAGTGGGTGTAGCAAGGCGCGGCGAGCGCGAAGTGGCCCTCGTTTTTCTCGCTGTAGCGGGCTTGGCGGAGCGAACGGAGCATGAGATGAGAGAGGATGCGCTCCTCCGGTTTCCCGGCGATCTTCAGCGCCAGTTGCTGGTACATCCTGGGGGTGACGGCGATGTCCTCCTGGATCTCGTGCCGGCGCGGAGCATTTCCGCCGCGGCTCCTTTGCTCGCGGCGGTCCGATTTCATGGTCATGCGTTTGACCGGCAGAGCGCCGAAGCCCAGGGAATATCCGAACGACGCCGCGATGTCTTCAAACTCCACCACGCGGCGCGGCTCGGGCTTCTCATGGATGCGGTAGAGCGACGGAACGCCCAACTGCTCCAGCCAGGAGGCGACGCACTCGTTGGCCGAGAGCATGAACTCTTCGATCAGCCGGTTCGCCCAGCTCCGCTCGGAGCGCACGATGCTCTCCATGGCTCCAGTGGAGCTGAATTCGATGACCGGCTCAGGCAGGTCGAAGTCGATCGAGCCGCGCCGCTGGCGTTTGCGATGGAGCAGCCGCGCCAGCTCATACATCCCCTCGAACTCCTGAACCAGGGGCGCGAACTCACTGCGGGCGGCCGCATCGCCTTCGATGATCGCGTGCACCTGGGTGTAGGTCATTCGGCGCGCGGAACGGATCACGCCCTCGGTCACCTCGTAGCTGACGATCTCCCCTTCGAAGTCAATGTGCATGATGCAGGAGAGGACCAGACGGTCTTCCCCAGGCCGCAGGCTGCAGATGTCGCTGGAGAGCTCCTGCGGGAGCATGGGAACCGCGCGGTCGGGGAAGTAGACGGAGGTGCCGCGCAGCCGCGCCTCCAGATCGAGGGCGGACGCGGGAGTGACGTACTGCGCGACATCGGCGATGTGAACCTGCAGCTCCCAGCCGTCCCCGGTCCTCCGCGCCATCACGGCGTCATCGAAGTCCTTGGCCGTTTCGCCATCGATGGTGACGATGGGGAGGCCGTGAAAGCTGCGCCGCCGGGCGATCTCTTCCTGGTCCAGGCGAGCGACGGCCCGGGCCTCTTCGAGCACATTGCCGGGAAAGATGTGGGGAAGGTGATGTTTGCGGATGACGATTTCCACATCCACCCCGAAGTCATCCCGCTTACCCAGGATCTCGAGGACCCGTCCCCGGGCAGGCCGCGTGGCTGTAGGCCAGTCCGTGATCTCCGCCTCGACGACCATGCCTTCCAGGTTTTCCGGGGAGGGAAGAGCGGTCCGCGTCTCCTTCCCTGCCGTCTCTCCGAGAACGCGATGCGCGGAGCCAGCCGCCTGCTGCGGCGGATTCTCCATGCCGAAAGGGATAAGGATCGGCTGGGTCATCCGTTCGTCCCAGGGAGTCACATAGTTGGCCGGAGACGCCGAATCGCCGCGAGCGTAATGAAAGATGCCAACAACCGACGGGTTGCGCCGGGTGAGGATGCGGACAATGCGTCCGGAACGCCGGCCGTCGGGCCTCGGGGGATACAGCTCCACCAGCACCTGATCCCCCTGCATGGCCCCGTGGATCTCGTTGGGAGGGATGAAGATATCGCCTTCTCCTCCGGCGCCGCGAGGCTCCTCGCGCACAAAGCCAAAACCGTCGCGGTGCAGGTCGAGCCGGCCGGCAGCGAGATCCTGTTGCGCGCGGGCTGCGCGCAAGGCCCAGTGATCGCGATCCGGCCTGGTCAGCTCCCCTTGCGCGGTCAGGCGGTCCAGCTGCTCCAGCAGCATGCGGCGCTCGCGTCCTCCGCCCAGGCCGAGTTCGCGCACCAATTGCTTGTACCCGGCCGTCTGTCCGGGAGAACGCTCGATCCTGCGGAGGAGGTCACGGTCTGTCATGGGTAAAAGGAGAGAAAGCGCAGGGATCCGCCGCGGAACAGGAGGTCCGGAGGCGCGGCTCGACCAACGGCCGGCCTATCCGGCGGCTCTTGTTGATATTAACGGGTCGAGTGGCGAAAAGACGCGAATTGGGGATTTCAATTTTTTACGAAGCATGGTTAAGATGCAGACTGGAGTACGGTCTGCGCGGCTTGCGTCGAGTAAGATCGAGCAAGCGGATGAGATTTGAAACAATCAGCTCCCCCGAATTTGGCCTTCAGCAGCGGAGGTGTCCGCAGGGTTGTCTCGGGAGCCGGTAGTCCGAAGTCACCGAAAGGAAATACGAAAAGATGTGGAAACCGAACCAACCCGGAAGTCCGTCGTCATCCTCAAGCACAGAGCCGGTGCGTCCGGCGGTGCCTTCAACCGCTAACAGCGAGTCAACCAGCACGCGTCCCTCCGGTGCTTCCCCTGCAGCGCCTGCGATTGCTGATCAGGCCACGATTGGCAAGAGTCTGGTGGTCAAGGGTGAGGTGACGGGTTCCGAGTCGTTGTACATCGACGGCAAAGTCGAGGGTGCAATCAACCTGCCTGGCAACCGTGTCACGGTGGGCCGCAATGGTCAGGTATCGGCCAATATCTCGGCCCGCGAGGTGGTTGTCCTGGGCAAAGTGCGGGGCAACATCAACGCGAGCGACCGGGTGGATATCCGCAGTGAGGGTTCCCTGACCGGAGATGTGATCGCCCAGCGCATCAGCATTGAAGACGGCGCCTTCTTCAAGGGCGGCATCGATATCCGGAAGCCGGGGCAGACCAAAGAAGGTTCGACAGCTACGCTGAGCAGCGCAGCGGCAGAGAAAGCCGTCGCTACCGCATAAAGGGAAAGACGCGCAGCACGGCCGTGGGGGAGGTTCGGCGATGCCGGGTCTCCCCTGCGGCTTTTTTTGCGTTAAGGGCCTCAGAAGGGAAGGGAGCCGGAGGCTAACGGCGCAGACGGGCAAGCAGCTGGTCGGGCAAAGCGGAGCCGGAGAGCTTGAGCGCAGCCCCGGCGACGGCTGCCCAGGCGATCGTCCCGGCGGAAAGAGAGATCAGGTCGCCGTGCCAGCTCCCCGCCGCGGGAAGGATCCGGCGCAAACCATAGAGGGCAGCCAGGCTGGCGAAGGTGGCCAGCAGGGCGCGCCACAGCTCCGCGTGCTCCAGTCCGCTGAGACGGACCATGCGCCGCCGATGAAGCATGATGGCGAGTACCACGGTCTGCAGCAGAATAGCGCCGTCCGAGGCGAAGGAAAGGCCGATGGCTCCGGCGGTGCGGTAGAGAGACCAATACACCGGGAGAGAGGCAAGTGTGACGATGACCCCCGCGGCCATGGGGGCGAAGGTGTTTTGCGCGGCGTAGAAGGCTCGCGCGTAGATGGCTTGGGCGGTCCAGAGGAAGAGGGAGATGGCGAAGATGGCAAAGTACATCGAGGTTTCGCTGGCGTCTCCGTGGCGGAAGGATCCGCCGCGAAAGACCAGGTCGACGGCCGGATAGGCGAGGCCGATCATCCAGGCCGATAGCAGAAACGAGAAGGCCAGGATGCGGGAGACCGAAGAGTTCACGGCTTTGGCGAAATCCGGTAATCGGTTCTGGCTGAACAGCGATGCGAAGAACGGCAGAGAAGCCGCGCCGGCAGCCTGCCCCAGCACCGCCATGGGCGCGGTAAAGAGCGTCTTGGCATAGCTCAGCCGGGAGATCTCTCCCTGGGTGCCGGAGGCGAAGTAGTTGAGGATCCACTTGTCCGCGGTGACGACCGTGACCCCCAGCATGAGGGGAAGGGAAAGGCGAATCCATTCGATCACGCCGGGATGCCTCCATTGAAAGAGCGGCCGGAAGTGCATTCCCACGCGATGGGCCCCCCAGGCGTTCAGCAAAAGAGGACCGACGAGCGCCCCTGCGAAGACGCCGACGGCGAGGGAAGAGACACCCATGGACCTGGCCAGAAAGACTCCGCCGAGGATGATTCCCAGGTTGTAAATCAGGGGAACGGCCGCCTGGTAGGCAAACTGTTTCCGCACCAGCAGCACCGAGCTGAATACCCCGCCGGCAAAGAAGAACAATGGAGAAGCCAGCATGATCCGCGTCATGTGGACGCACAACGCGGCCTGCTCCGGGGTGAACTTGTGGAAGAAGATGCGGACATACACCGGAGCGAAGAACTCCCCCAGAATCCCCGCCGCTCCGAGGACGCAGATCATCATCGTGAGGATGATGGACATGACCCGCTCGCCCTCCTCTTCCCTTCCGGTCTCCCGGTACCGGCTGAGAATCGAGACGAAGGTGATCGAGGCGGTGCCCCCGGCGAGGAAATAGGAGATCTGGTCCGGCAACTGGAAAGCGGCGATATATGCATCGGTCTGCCGGCCGGCGCCGAAGAGAAAGGCCGTGTACTTGACCCGGACAAGCCCCAGGATGCCGGAGAGCAGCGTGGAGGCCATCAGGATGATGGTGGCTGAGAAGACCGAATGGCGATGCGAGGGACGCAGCAACATCAGCGCCCTGCGCCAGGCCGGCACAGGTGCGGAAGACGGCGGAGGCACCGTTGGGCCGCTCCGCGCTGGCCTGGAAGAAGACTGGTCCATGCGTTGGCCTGATTCTACAAGACGGGTCTTCGCCGGCACGGGGTTTCCCGCGCCCCGAAGACGCCCGCGGGAAACACATTCATAGGGCTTCCGTTAAAATGAAGCCACACGCATGATCCTTCCTTTCGTCCGCGAGTTGTTGTCGGACCTGGAACACTCTGAGTCCTTCGAGCGCGTACGACGGCATCTTGCCCTCGCTGCGGGGAGGAGACGTGTCTCCGGCCTGACAGCGACGGCTCGCAGCCTCTACCTTCCGCTCTTTGCCCGTGCTGCAAAGTCGCCGGTGGTCGTGATCGTGGCGGACAACAAAGCCGCCGACGCCCTGCTGCTCACGCTGCGTGCCACCTGCGATCTGACCGGAGCCATCGAGCCGGAGCGCGTGCTTCGCCTGCCGGCGCACGACGTGCTTCCCTTTGAGAATCTTTCGCCTCATTCGGATGTACAGGAGCAGCGCGCCTCGGTCTTGTGGAAGATCGCGACCGGCGCAGCTTCCGTCGTGATCGTCCCGGTGGAGGCGGCCAGCATGCGCGTCTTTCCGGCGGAGTACTACTCGAATCTCGGGCGGACCTTGCGCCGCGGGGACGAGATCGACCCCGACGAGCTGATGACACATCTGGGGAGCGTGGGCTATGACGCGATGGATGTCGTCGAGATGCCCGGGCAGTTCACCCGCCGGGGCGGAATCCTGGACATCTACTCGCCGGAGATGGACCGCCCGGTGCGCATCGAGCTGTTCGGCGATGAGATTGAATCCATCCGCAAATTCGAGCCTGACTCGCAGCGCTCGTCCTCTCCGCTGGACGAGACTCTCCTGCTTCCGCTGACCGAAACCCCGGTCTCAGAGAACCTGCTGGCGGCGGTCCACGCGCGGCTCAGCGGCATTCGCGAGGATGGGGAAGAGGCCGGGGAGCTGGCGATTCAATCGGCGGTGGCCGGAGGAGTGAGCGTCTTTCCCGGATGGGAGTTTTTCGCCGCAGTTGCCGGCGCGGATCGCACGCTCTTCGACCTGTTCCCGAAGGTGCAGGTGCTGGTGGAAGAACCGGCCATGATTCGCAACCAGGCCGAGCGATGGTGGAGCAAGGTAGAGCAACGGCATGAGCGCAGCGGGATCGGGTCGCTGGTGACGCCGGGCGACATCTATCTCTCGCCGGACGAGCTCTTCCCCAAGATCGTATCCCTGCCTGGCCTGGACCTGGATCAACTTGGCGCGGTCGATGTGCTGGAGGAGGACAATGCCGTTCTGGGCGAGGTGACCTTCTCTTCGCGGCCCACCCTGCGCTTCCACGGCTCGATTCCGGCTTTCCTGAAGCAGATCAAATCGCTGGCCGAGGAGGGTGCGAGGCTGCTCCTGATCGCGCCGAACCAGGGCGAAGTCGAGCGCCTGGCCGGGCTCTTGCGGGAGTATGGGCAGCCGTACCGGCTGGGGAGCCGCATTCCTCATCCGGGAAGCGAGAACATCTACGACGAAACCAGTTATCTTGCGGGCGATCCGCGCACCCCGATCGTGGTGCGCAGCGCGATTGCCAATGGCGTCAGCCTGCCTGACAGCAACCTGGTTCTCTTCGGCGCCAATGACTTTTCCGACGAGGCCGATGTGGCGGCGCGGCCTGTCGCGCGGCGAGCCAAGTCCAAGACGGCGGCGTTTATCTCCGATTTTCGCGACCTCACCGTGGGCGACTACGTGGTGCACGTGGAGCACGGGATTGCACGCTACCTCGGATTGAAGGAGATCGAGCAGGACGGGCTGAAGGTCGAGTTCATGGTGCTGGAGTTTGCCGAGCAGGCGCGGCTCTATGTTCCGCTTACCCGCCTGGACCTCATTCAGAAATACCGTTCCACCGATTCCGGGCCGGCGCCTGTGCTCAACCGGCTGGGCAGCCAGCAGTGGACCAAGACCAAGGCGCGCGTACAGAAGGCCATGCAGGACATGGCCGACGAGCTGCTCAAGCTTTACGCGCAGCGCAAAGCGGCCCAGGGGCATGCCTTTCCTCCCGACAATGAGTTCCAGCGGGAGTTTGAGGACGCCTTCGATTACAACGAGACGGAGGATCAGCTCTCGGCGGTCGTCGACATCAAGCGGGACATGGAGTCCTCCATGCCCATGGACCGCCTGTTGGTCGGCGACGTGGGTTATGGGAAGACGGAAGTCGCCATGCGCGCGGCCTTCAAGGCCGTACAGGATGGGAAGCAGGTCGCTGTCCTGACGCCGACGACGGTGCTCAGCTTCCAGCACTTTGAGACCTTCAAGAGCCGCTTCAAGCAATTCCCTATCAACATCGAGATGATCTCGCGCTTCCGCACTCCGCGGGAGCAGAAGGTGATCCTGGAGCGGGTCGAGTCGGGCAAGGTCGATATTCTGATCGGCACCCACCGAATCTTGTCCAAGGACCTGAAATTCCACGATCTCGGGCTGCTCATCGTGGACGAGGAGCAGCGCTTTGGCGTTCGCCACAAGGAGCGGCTGAAGCAGATGCGCCGGGAGATCGACGTGCTGGCGATGTCGGCCACGCCGATTCCGCGTACGTTGCATATGTCGCTGGTCGGGCTGCGCGACATGAGCGTAATCGAGACCCCGCCCAAAGACCGCATGGCGATCCAGACGATCGTGGCCAAGTTCGACGAAAAGCTGATTCGCACTGCGATCGAACTCGAGCTGGAGCGCGGCGGCCAGGTCTACTTCGTGCACAACCGGGTGGAGACGATCTACGAAATTGCCGCAAAGATTCGCGAGATGGTGCCCCAGGCGCGAGTCACCGTGGGCCACGGGCAGATGAGCGAAGGTGAGCTGGAGCGGGTGATGCTGGCCTTTATGCACGATGAGTACGACGTGCTGGTGGCCACGACGATCATTGAGAACGGGCTCGACATTCCCCTGGCCAACACCATCGTCGTCAGCCGTGCCGACCGCCATGGGCTGTCGGAGCTGTATCAACTGCGCGGCAGGGTGGGCCGCTCCAACCGCCGCGCCTATGCCTACCTGCTGATTCCGCCTGAGCAGGAGTTGACCGAGATCGCGCGCCGGCGGCTGGCGGCCCTGAAGGAGTTCTCCGACCTGGGCGCGGGATTCAAGATCGCCGCGCTCGACCTCGAGCTGCGCGGAGCCGGCAACATGCTCGGCGGAGAGCAGAGCGGCCACATCGAGGCCGTAGGCTTTGAGATGTACACCAGCATGCTGGAGCAGGCGGTCAACGAGCTCAAGGGCGAGGAGCACCCGCAGCGGCCGGCCACGCAGTTGAACCTGGGCATCAGCCTGCGGATCGACGAAAGCTACATCTCCGAGGAAAATCAGCGTCTGCGGATCTACAAGAAGGTTGCGGGAGCGGCCGATGACGCTGCAATCGAGGACCTGCGGGCCGAACTGGAAGATCGCTACGGCGAGATGCCGCTGAGCGTTCGCCACCTTCTCCAGGCGGCGATCTTACGCCTGGCCTGTGAGCGGGTCGGGGTCGCCCAGGTGGATCGAAAGCGAGATCAATTACTGATACGATTTACCGACCAGGCCAGCGTCGATCCCGGCAGGTTGATGAAGATGGTCGCGCAGAATGCGAAGAAGGGTGCGCAGTTCACCCCGCAGGGCGTGCTCCGGCTGCCGTTGAAGGCTAACGAGCCGGGCGAAGTACTCGGCGAGGTTCGCAAGCTCCTGGACGATCTGGCCGTTCCGGCAGAGAGCGGCGCTTTGCCGCGGCGGTGAGCTTTCCCTGCCGCGCAGGCGTGCGCAGTTCATCTCGGGCCCGCTTCCAGAGACTGTTTTCCAATTCTGTCTTACGAGGATGTGCTGAGGATTGAGCGAGGAAAGAGCACTTGGCTTGATCTCGAAATGGATGGCTCTGTTGCTGCTGGCCGGGCTGGCCTCCGCCCCTTCGAGCGGTCTTGCCCAAATTGCCCGGCGGACTGTGGGCGAGGCCTCCTCCGGCGCGGAGGTGCGTTTTCGCCGCCTCGCGGACGAATACTTTGACGAGGTCTTTTTCAAGTACTCGCCCACTCAGGGGACGCTGGATGGGCTGCACCGCTACGACACGCAATTGGAGGATTACTCCCGCGCCGGTGTCAACCGGGAGATCGTTGCTCTTGAGGCGCAGGAGAAAAGATTCGCCGCCCTGCGCCCTTCCGGTCTCGACCTCGAGACTCGCGCCGACCGCGAACTCGTGCTCGGCAGCATTCGCAGCACGCTGCTGACGCTCGAGACCATCCGCCCCTGGGAGAAGAACCCCGACAGCTATTCCAGCGGCATCACGGAGAGCGCGTTTTCTCTGATGGAGCGATCCTTTGCGTCGCCGGATGACCGGCTGCGCTCGCTGATCGCGCGGGAACAGCGCATGCCGGCCGTTTTCCAGGCGGCGCGGCAGAACCTGAAGAATCCGCCGCGTATCTTTACGGAGATCGCACTCGAACAGTTGCCCGGCATCGTCTCTTTCTTCCGGTCGGATGTTCCCAATGCCTTCGTGAAGGCGCAAAACCCGGCGCTAAAGGCCCAGTTCGCGCAATCGAACGCCGCCGTCATCACTGCGCTCGAGAGTTACCAGGAGTGGCTCAAGGGCGATCTTCTGCCGCGCTCCCATGGGGACTTTCGCCTGGGCGCCAGCACCTACGCAAAGAAGCTCTCCTATGACGAGATGGTCGATACGCCTTTGCCCAGGCTGCTGGCCATTGCATACGCGGACCTGCGCAAGAACCAGGCGGAGTTCTACCGGGTGGCCAGGGAGGTGGATCCGCATAAACAACCGCGTCAGGTCCTCGCCGAGCTCGTGCACGATCATCCCGCCCCGGACCAGTTGCTCGGCAGCTTCCGCGATACCTTCGCCGGCCTGGTGCAATTTATCCAGGAGAAGCGAATCGTCGATATCCCATCGCCGGTGCTTCCAATCGTCGAAGAGACCCCTCCCTTCATGCGCGCGACAACGGTAGCTTCTATGGATACTCCCGGACCCTACGAAAAAATAGCGAAGGAAGCCTATTTCAACGTGACGCTGCCCGGCCCGAAGGATACCCCGGAGGAGATTGCCGGGCGCATGGAAGAGTTCAATCGGGGTACGATCATCAGCACGTCGATCCATGAAGCCTATCCGGGCCATTACGTCCAGTTCCTCTGGCTTCAGCAGGCCCCCAGCAGAGTTCGCAAGCTATTGGGAGCTTCCTCGAATGCCGAAGGATGGGCCCATTATTGCGAGCAAATGATGATCGAGGAGGGCTACGGCCAGCCCGGTACGGGCGCCCGCGATGCCCGCGACGCCGGAATGATCCACCTGGGACAGTTGCAGGACGCGCTGCTTCGCGACGCGCGATTCGTGGTTGGCATTGAGATGCATACCGGCCGCATGAGCTTCCACCAGGCGGTGAACTTTTTTGTCAAAGAGGGGTTTCAATCCCATGAGGGTGCGGTCATTGAGAGCAAGCGGGGAACCTCCGATCCGACCTATCTCTATTACACTTTGGGTAAGCTGCAGATCTTAAAGTTAAGAGCCGATCTCCGGAAGAAGGAAGGCGCCAATTTCTCGCTCGAACGCTTTCACGACGATTTCCTCAAACAGGGATTTCCTCCCATCAGGATTGTTCGCCAGGCGCTTTTGGGGAACAATTCACCGAGCTTGTAGCGATTCCTGCATCCAAGACAACCGGAGACAGGTGGTTGGGGAGCCGAGCCCCGGTCTCGCATCCAAGTTAAAAACCCTAGAAAGAGCGAAGGACTCCTGCAAATGAAGCATAAAGTTCGCAAAGCAGTTTTTCCTGCTGCCGGCCTGGGAACGCGCTTCCTGCCGGCTACCAAAGCGTTGCCGAAGGAAATGCTGGCGCTGGTCGACAAGCCGCTGATCCAATATGGCGTTGAGGAGGCCATGGCGGCCGGTTGTGAGCAGATCATCATCGTGACCGGCAGAAACAAGGCGGAGATTGAAGATCACTTCGACATCAGCTTTGAGTTGGAGCAACTGCTCGACGCCCGCGGGAAGAGTGACCTGCTGGCGATGGTGCGCCAGATCTCCCATATGGCGCGCATCGCTTATACGCGCCAGAAAGAGGCGATGGGCCTGGGGCATGCGGTTCTAATGGCGCGCGACCTGGTAGGCGACGAGCCGTTTGCGGTTATTCTGCCGGACGACATCATCGACGCGGAAGTGCCCTGCCTGAAGCAGATGATCGATGTCTTCGAGCAGACCCAGTCTTCCATCCTGGCCACGCAAGTGGTGGAGGGGCCGGGGATCTCGGCTTACGGCGTCCTCGACTGCACTGAAGTTCCTGGCAATCCCCGTCTCTTTGATGTCCAAGCCATGGTGGAGAAGCCGCGGCCTGAGGAGGCGCCGTCCAAACACGCCATCATCGGCCGCTACATCCTGACTCCGCATATCTTTGAGGTGCTTGACAAGACGCCGCTCGGCGCCGCCGGGGAGCTACAGCTTACCGATGGCATCAAAGGCCTGCTGGAGAACGAGAAGGTCTACGGCTACAGTTTCGAAGGCACCCGCTACGATGCCGGCGACAAGCTCGGCATGCTGAAGGCCACCGTGGAGTTCACGCTCAAGCGCAACGACCTGGGCCCCGAGTTCCGGGAATATCTGAAGACGCTTCAGCTCTAGATCGCATTCTCAGCACTTCTCCGGAAAGTTTGCGCAACTTGAGATCTCCCATCCTGGCGGCAAGCGAGGATGGGAGGCAATCGCCTCCTGTTGCGACGCGTTACCGGGTGCTTGGGGGAAGCTCCACAGCGCATTCGCCCGCCTTCGCCGGTGCGGCAAGAGCCTGGGCGAACCCTGACAATTGTGCCTCGATTTGCGAGAATCGCTCTATGAACGATACGAAGAAGTCCGCAGTGGCAACCCAGGACGCGCCGGCGGCGATTGGCCCCTATTCCCAGGCGGTACGAAGCGGCGATTGGATCTTTCTTTCCGGACAGGTGGGCCTGGACCCGGCGACCGGTCAGCTCGTCCAGGGCGGCGTCAGGGAGCAGACGATCCGCGTCTTTGAGAACATCAAGGCCGTACTGGCAGCGGCGGGCAGCGATCTTGGACGCGTTCTCAAGACGGTCGTATTTCTCAAGAACATCGCAGACTTCGCAGCCATGAACGAGGTCTACGCGAGCTACCTTGCTCCGGAGGGGACGGTGCCGCCGGCGCGTTCCACGATTGAGGTGGCGCGGCTGCCGAAAGACGCGCTGGTCGAAATTGAAGTGATCGCCCGGCCGTAGCATCCAAATAGAGCGGGCACGTTCGCGTGGCAAGGGGCGCCCGGGCTGGAGAGATCGTCCAGAGATCGTTCAAGGGAGGGATGCATGGAGACCGCGAAACCAGAGGTAAAACCAGACAAGATCGAAAAGACGGATGCGGAGTGGCGGGCTGAGCTGACGCCGGAGCAGTACCACGTGATGCGGCAGAAGGGGACGGAGCCCGCATTCTCGGGAGCGCTGTATCGGAATCACGCGGACGGCAACTATATGTGCGCGGCCTGCGGAGCAGAGCTGTTTACTTCGGATACCAAGTTTGAGTCGGGAAGCGGGTGGCCGAGTTTTACCTTGCCGGCGAACAACCAGGCGGTGACCACCCATGAGGACACCAGCCACGGGATGCGGCGGATCGAGGTCACCTGCGCCCGCTGCGGGGCGCACCTTGGGCACGTCTTTCCCGATGGCCCGAAGCCGACCGGGCTACGCTACTGCATCAACTCGCTGTCTTTGGAGTTCGAACCCAAAGAGGCAGGATCCAAGAGCTAGGGAGCAAGAAGCTAAGGTTTACCCGTTTTTGGCGCGGGCTGCGAGCGGCCCGCGCGGAAAGTCCGCGATCGGCCGTCCTGCTTGCGGCGGCCTATGCCTTGACGATCTTTCCGGCCTTGATGCAGCTCGTGCAGGCGCGGATGCGCTTCTGTGCGCCGTTGATCTTGGCCTTGACGGGGCGCAAATTGACATTCCAGCGGCGCCGGCTCACGTTGTGAGCGTGGGAGATCTTGTTGCCGAACTGAGGGCCTTTCCCGCAGATAGAGCAAATCTGAGCCATAACAAACTCCAGTATTCAGTCTTTTCGCGCACACAGAGCGTGCTGCAGCCGGAACTGCGGCAAACGCTGGATCGCATTGTCTGCGATGTTCGGCGAGCGACAGAGACGCACACTCACCGGGATGGCGAACTAACAGTATATACCGGCTCCGGCGCCTATGTCCCGGCTATCAGCCGCGGGAGGGATGGCAGACGTGGAACCTCGGGCAGAGTGCCTGATCTCCACGGTTTTGCGGTCGTGGGGCAATCCGAAAAGGGGAGTCTAAAATTAGGAGGCTAAAATCTAAGGATGCGTCCTCCTCCTTTCCTGCCAGGCCGAGCCCGGTTGACCGGGCGGAGCCGCCGGCAATTGCGGATCCGAGCGCGGAATGACAAGTAGAACGATGAGCCAGGCATCCCCCGTCACCCACGAAACGGCCAGATTCGATCGCGGCCGGTACTTCCAGGCCCCGTGGCTTATCTTCTGGGTGGCTCTGGTGGTGCGGGTCGGCTACATGACCCTGGCCCACACATACAGGCTGCGGCCGTACGACGACCATTTCCAGTTTGGCTGGGAGATGGGGCGGATCGCCCGCGCACTGGTTACCGGCCACGGCTATGCCGATCCCTTTCGCGGACATACCGGACCCACCTCCTGGGTCGCGCCGCTCTACCCTCTTCTGCTGGCCGCCGTCTTCAAGGTCTTCGGCATCTTCACGCTGAAGGCCGCCTGGGTGATCCTGACCATCAACTGCATTTTTTCCGCCCTGACGGTCTTCCCCACCTGGGAGATTGGTGCGCGCTGCTTCGATCTCCGCGTCGCCAAATGGGCGGCGTGGATCTGGGCGCTCTATCCGGCGGCCATGCAATACGCGGTCCGCTGGGTGTGGGAGATGTCGCTGACGACCCTGCTCTTTGCCTGGGTGCTGGTGCTGGCGCTGCGCATGCGCAATACCGGGGGAGATGCGGGCGGCGCGCCGGCGGCGATGAGCCGCAAGCGATGGCTGGTCTTCGGGCTGCTTTGGGGAGCCATTGCGCTCAGCAACCCGACGCTGCTGATCTTTCTGCCGGTCTGCGGCCTGTGGGTGCTCGCCGGTGCAGCCGATTGGCGGCGCCAGATCAGCAATGCCCTCCTCGCCACGCTGGTCTTCGCTGCCTGCCTGGCGCCCTGGATGGCGAGAAACTGGCTGGCCTTCGGACGATTTGTCCCGATGCGAGGCAACTTCGGCGCGGAGTTCTACCTTGGCAATGGGCCGGGAGCCAGCGGGCTGCTGATGGAGTACAACCAGCCGATGCAGGCGCCGGACCAGTTGGCCCTCTATGCCCGGATGGGAGAGATTGCCTACGCCAAGATGCGGGGAGCGGCGGCAATGGCGGTGGTTCGCGCCAACCCTGCGCATTTCGCCGCGGATGTGCTCCGCAGGATCTTCTTCTTCTGGGGCTCGGTGCCTCATCCCTCGGATGACGCGCCATGGATTGAATATGGGCGAAACCTGAATTTCGTGGTGACGAGCGTCTGCGGCCTGCTTGGCCTCGCGTTGGCGCTGAAGCGCAGAGCTCCGGCCGCGGGGCTCTTTGCCTGGGCCTTTCTCCTGCTCCCGCTGGTTTACTACTTTGTCACGGTTCATGCCCGATTTCGGCATCCGCTGGAGCCGCTGATGGCGGTGCTGGGAGTCTATCTCTTCCAATCCGCGGAGCGGGGAAGGCTGTGGTCACGGTCGCAATGAATGCGGCCACGAGAATCGAACCAATCTTGGATAACGGAAGAGCCTGTTGGGCTGCAGGAGTAAGAGAGTAGTACACGAGTTGTTACCAGAGTTCACGCGAGAACATTGCGTCCCGCGACGTTTTTTGTATACATGATCTATATCCGCTACGCTCGTAGGCGAGCATGTATCGAAGAAGCCCTCCTATTCATGGGAGGGCTTCTTTTATGGGAGGCAGGGTGCCAACGGCCATTGTTTTGATCGACGGAGGATTCCTCCGGAGAGTAACGAAAGCCGCCAAAATCGTCTACGATCCGCCGTTCATCGAACAATTTGCGCATTCCTGTTTAGTACCAGGTGAGGAGTGCCTGCGGGTTCTCTACTACGATTGCGCCCCGTACATTGGCAAGGTGATTCTGCCGGTGTCCGGGACAGAAAAGATGTTCACCGGTTCAGACAGGTGGCTTCACGAAATTGCAGCGTTAGACTTATTCGCGGTCAGGAGGGGTGTCCTCAAGTTTAGGGGTTTCGAGAGGAGAGCCCATGCCGTTGACCGGCCGCTCACGGACGAAGACTTCAAGCCGCAGTTTGAGCAAAAGGGAGTGGATATGAGGATAGGCCTCGATATTGCAGCCTATTCAGTAGGGCGCCTTGCGAGCAGAGTCATCCTAATAACAAATGATACGGATTGCGTGCCCGCCATGAATTTCGCCCGTAAAGCAGGCCTTCAGACCGTGCTAATCCAACCTCCTCACTCCAAATCTGCACCCGAGCTGGTGGAACACGCAGATTTCAAGCGTTTGGTCGGGTGGCCTGTCAACAGGCCCCTGCAAATACCCAAGCCTTCGAACTAGAACCCTGCCAGGACCCCCCGCGCCAATTTGGTTTGACCAAACCGGCGTGGAAAAGTAGACTTAGAGAGTTTGGCGATTCTGCGCACGCCGCGCAGCGGGAAGGCGCTCAGGGAGCGCATAGCCCGGGCAACGTTGGTGCGATCTGCTCACCTGCCATCCGCGGGTTTGAGCATATCTTGCAAGACAAGCATGCATCCGCCCAAAATTTTGCGCTGGTTGACCGGCGTGTGGAGGTTTTATGTACGCGGTGATCCGTACAGGTGGAAAGCAGTATCGCGTCTCTCCCGGTGACGTGGTGAAGATCGAAAAGATCGAGAAGACCGGTGGAGATGACAGCGCGGTGCTCGAGTTCAGCGATGTGCTTGCCGTTTCCGGCGAGGAACATGCGATGGCGAAGCCTGGCTCCGCTAAGGTGATCGGCACCGTTGTGAGCGAAGGCCGCGGCGACAAGATCCTGGTCTTCCACTTCAAGCGCAAGAAGCAATACAAGAAGTTGCAGGGTCACCGGCAAGCCTATACCGAGGTTCGCATCGACTCGATCGAGGTCGATGGGCAGACGTACGGAGCCGCGCGGTAGCCGTTCCGCGATCGTTCAAGATTTCCGGCAGTCCGCTTTGAGCGGAGGGTTCTGCCTCAATTCTGTTTTCTGTGAGGACGTGCAATGGCACATAAAAAAGGTCTTGGCAGTTCGAAAAATGGTCGCGATTCCAATGCTCAGCGGCTTGGAGTGAAGATCTTCGCCGGCCAGGTAGTGACGGGCGGCTCCATCATCGTCCGCCAGCGCGGCACCAAGCTTAAGCCGGGCTTGAACGTCGGGCGCGGAAGCGACGACACGCTCTTTGCCAAGATCGACGGACGGGTCAAGTTCATTGACCGCGGCAAGACCGGCCGCTTTGTCGCTGTTGAGCCGGTTACGATCGAGGCCTGAGCCTTCGTCTATCTTCGAGTTTTTCTTTGTGCAGCTCCTCCGTTGAAAGCGGGAGCTGCACTTTTTCTTTTCTTCCCTTCACGGCCTGCTCCGCGCCGCTCCTGTCTATTTCGATCAGGCCTACCTGGTCTCTTCTTTTTTCCCGGCAACAGCCGATTGTGATCCTTGAAGATCCGCGGGAGTCTCCCAGGCGGAAAATACAAATTCCTCGATCGGCTTTCGTTGCCGCAAAGCCTCTTCCCGGGTCCGCAGCGCTTCGTTCAGCTCTCCGGGATCGCCCATGTATCCGACGGCCGTGACTGCGCCGATCTCGAAATCTGTCGGGATCGCAAAAAAGGCTCGGGCCTTTTCCGCATCGAAGCCCGCCATCGAGTGGGTATGCATCCCCAAGGCCGTTGCCTGCAGGCTCAGATTGGCAGTGGCGGCTCCGAGGTCATGCAGGGCAAAGCGATTGGGGCTCGGCTGGCTGGAAAAGGTCTTTTTGGCGGCTGAGAGGATCAGAACCGGGGCGTTCCCGGCCCACGACCGGTTGAATCCGAGCAGGCAGTCAAAGATCTTCCTGTAGGTCTCGTCTTCGCGCCGGCCGACGAGGAAGCGCCAAGGCTGCTCGTTCGAAGAGGATGCAGCCCACCGGGCCGCTTCGAAGAGCTTTCGCAGCTCCGCGCCGGGAATTTCTTTGTGGGCAAAGGCCCGCGGGCTCCATCGCTGCAGCACAACCTCCAGGACGCCGGGAACCGCAGGCGCATGCTTTCGCTGCTCAATTGCTTCAGGGGTGAGGGATGACACGTTCATTCTCCAGGAAAAGAGGATCTGCCATTAAGGTGGATTGGATGCCGCCAATCGCGGATGCAGGAAAACCAGCTCCTGCATCCCTCCGACCCGGATGCGGCCGCTTACCACGTCTTTTTAATCGTGGTGTCGAAGCCGAAGCCGCCGTTCTGATCGCGGGTGGCGCTCACTCCGACTCTAGGCGAAAGCTGATACTGGCCCATGATCGTCTGGTTCTGGGTGGAGGAGACGTTGCTCGAAAAGGTCACGAAGAAGTTCCCGGTGACTCTCTGTTGAATGGTGATGTTCGCGCCGGCAGGGCCCTGGCTGCTGCCGCCCTCCAGCACGGGATTGATGGAGAGCTGGGAGATGCCTGCGATGCGGGAGACGCGGCTGGTGATCTGACTGCTTACCTGGGAGGCAATCAGCGATTCGGCCGCCTGGTTGGCCGGGGTCGATGGATTGGCGGCGTTCGCCTCCGTGGTCTGGCCGAAGGCCAGGAGATTGATGATGTCCGCAGCCGGCAGAGACGGATCGGAGGTATAGTTCGTGCGCAGCTGGTCGATCGGTCCGTTGAAGCGAAGAGCGATGTTGTATTGCTGGATGGTCGTCATCAGCGCCAGATTCACCACCGGCTCGGTCTCCGCCGGGTTGACGAACTCCACCGTGCCTCCGTTGAGCACGAAGCGGTCGCTATTGAAGATGACATCGCCGCTGTTCAGATTGATGCGCCCCAGGATGACCGGCTGGGCAGCGGTTCCGCGCAATTGTAGATTCGCCGTGCCGTTGATGCTGAGCGCCCGGCTGACCAGGTTGAGAGAATTGGCGGAATGCACGCCCAGGTTCAGCCGGATGTTCTGTGCCATTCCCGGGGTAGGAGGAGGGGCAACACCGCCGGAGAACTGGTTGATGAAGTTGGTCAGATCGAAAGCCGGGGTGAACGAGAGATCCGAGAGGCTCACGGTGCCGCCGAGCAGCGCGCTTTCCGTCGTGCCGGTAAATCGGAGGTCGGCGTTGATGCTTTCGCGCACACCTTGCGGATAGAGCATGCGAACGCCTTTGGCCGCCAGTCCCAGATCGAACTGCACCGTCGGCCGGTAGCTGACTCCGCCCTGCGCAGTAAGAGTGCCGCCTCCGACGACGCCCTCAAATTTTTCCACATTCAGCCGATCGTTGGTGAGCGTCAGAACGCCGTTGCCGTTTTGCAGGCCGATCGGGAGATCTCCGTTGGAGAAGTTGGCATTCACGATCTGGATCTGGCCCTGCACATCCGGGCTGGTGCGCGCTCCATACGAGTTGATGTTGAATTTAAGCTCCCCTGAGCTTCTGGTATCGGTATCGAACAGCTGGGCAAGCTGCAGGTTGACGGTACCGAGGAGCAGGAGAGATGCGGGAGCGTGAGCCCCGACGGGGATCGACCCCTGGAAGCGCAGATCGGTATCCGTCCCGCGGATAGCGGCTGGCTGGATCGCGATCACGCTGTTTTTGTAATCGACATGGATTGGAGAAACCGCGGCCAGCTGGACTGTGTTGCTGTAGGCCGCCTTCAGGGTAGGAATCGTAAGGTGCGCTTCGATCAGCTTCCTGTTCTTGAGTGGTCCGCGCATGGTTGCGTGCAGTTCGGTCTCTCCGCTGAGATCGCCGGCCTGCGAAGGGAGATAGACCTCCAGCAGAGGCTGCAGCGGGATCGGCTGGGTATCAAGCTGAGCCTCTGCAAAATAGGCGCCGGTGAGGTTGACCCTGGCGTTTGCCCGGATCGAGGTATTCACGGCCTGGGAGACGAGTTTTGCCGTCGCGACGTGATCGGCGACGTTCATGGTCAGGTTCAAGCCGGTGATCGTTTGCTTTTGAATCTCCAGGCGGGGGATCTCGACCGTGGCGGCGAGTTGCGGGTTTTCAAATGTGCCCTGTCCGGCCGCATGCAGCTTGAGGACGCCTTTGGCCTCGATGTTTTTGGCCTGGAGGGTCTTCAGCTGATCGAGATGAAGTCCGTCGGCGGTGAGTTGGGCGACATAGCTCTTTGCCTGCGGCCGGAGGGTCGTCTGGGCTTGCAGGCTGCCGGCGGGCAGACGCACGGTGAGGTTTCCATGAACTTCGTCGCCGCTGCCGGAGAAGGTCAACTGCGCTGAATCGATCGGTTCCTCCTCTGCCTTGGCGTGAGCGATGGAGAGTTTGCCGCGCCCGACGGGGTGCAGCTCCGTGCCATGCACCGCAAGATTGGCATCGAGAGTGCCGCTGAGCGGCAGCTGGGAGCCGGCCGTCTTTGCCAGCTCGGAGATATTCAACTTCGAGGCGTCGAGCCCGATCTCGAAGGAGCTGTTTTTGGTAAACGACCACTTGGTCAGGCCCGTGCCTGCGTCGAAGCTGATGCGTCCGCCGGTTGCCGGTTCAAGGTCTGCGTGCTGCAGACGGGCGAATGACGGGCTGGCATCGACACTGGCTCGCAGGACGCGCCATTGCGTTCCGTGCACGCGAAAGTTGGACGCCGCGAGTTGACCGGTAAGATGCGGAGCCGAGGTGGATCCCCTAAGCACGCCTTGGAACGAGGCTGAGCCGGCGAGGCCCAGCGGCAGTGCGGGCTGGCCTGGAGCTGGCTTGCGGAAGAGGTCGGCAATCGTCTCCAGCTCGCCCAGATCCTGGGATTGAAAGCGCACGCCCAGGCTCGAGCGGCGGCTGACAACGCCGTCCATGTTCAACGAAGTCTGCGGCATTCGGAGGTAGCTTTTGGAGAGGGTGAGCTGCTCTTTGATGCCGGAATAGCTCCCATGGATCACGCTGTCGATGGGGAGGGCCGGGGTTGGGTTTTGCGCTGCTCCGGCGCCGGAGATCCGTCCGTGAATCGTTGCGTCCGCATGGGCTGCGAGGTCATTGAGAGTCTTGCCCCAACTGGCGTTCGCCTCGGCGTTCAACGCGCCGGTGATCGCCACGTCCCTCAGCGTGGCCGGCGTCTGAACCATGCGGCGGAGGGCGGCGAGCGAGAGTCCGCGCAAGGAGGCCTTCACGGTGGAGTGAGAGTCGCCCGCGATGCCGGTCATGAGCGCCGTCGCGGTTACGTCTCCGCCCAGCAGGTGCGCGTGGAGGCCGCGCACCGCAGCATCTCCGTTTTGCAGAGAGTAGCGGGCTCCCAGATCCTGAACCTCGGCGCGGAGCTGCGGCGTTTGCAGCCAGAGTTGGTTGCTGCTCAACTCTCCGTCGAGCGCAAGCGCCTTAAGGAGCGGCAGACCGGGAGTCTCCTGGTAGAGCAGGGAGCCGCTGGTTTGAAGCAGCCCGGCAGGCACCGACGGATTCTGCAGAATGTGACGGATCTCGCTGCCGTCGAGCTTCGCTTCGTAGTGGGCCTGAATGCGCGGGTGGCTATAGTCGTTGAGAGACGCTGTCAGGAGCACATTAGAAGAACCACTGCTGATCTTTGCCTCGGTCAAATGGAAGGCCGAAGGCGTGGCGTCGAAGCGGGCATCGAGGCGATGTGGCACAGGGTTGAAGGAGGCCGTGCGAAGGAGTCCATCCTGGTAGCTCAGATGTCCCGAGTACTTTTGCAGCAGGCTGTCGTAGGACGATTGAAAGTCCAGGCCGTGAAGGTCCGCTTCCAGCGGAGTCTTGCGGTTGTTGTAGTAGACCTCGCCATCCTGCAAAACTGCATGGCGCACTCCAAGATCGAAGACGCTGGTGTGGCTGCCTCCGCCGCTGCTCTTCAGCACCGGGATGTTGGAGATGCCGTGCGCATCCGTAAACACATTCACGACCGGACGATCCACGCGGAAGGTATCGAGGTACCATTTGCGTTGCAGAAGAGAGACCACGCGTACGGAAACCGCCGCGTGCTGCACCTGGAGCAGAGGCGGATTGGGATAAGGGCTCGCTCCGTGGATGGTTAAGCCATACAGGTCCAGGCTCAGTGTGGAGAGATCCAGCCGGTAGTTCTCCAGTTGCACCTGCGCGCCGAGCCTGCCGCTCGCCTGTTCTTCAACTGTATTCAGAGCATAGTGATGAAACCATGCGCTCTGCAGCAGAAAAATGACCGCGATCGCGGCCAGGCCGGTGAGCAGGCCAAGCCCGGTTGCGGCCCATGCGGCCGCTCGCCACCACCGGCTTCGGCTGCCGGGCGACGGTGCGGGATCAGGTTGGGGGGCGGGCGCTCGGCGGTTCACGGAGGTCCTCGCTCAGAATGCCTGTCCAATACTGACGAAATATTGGGTGGCGTTGATTCCTTGAATCGGGTTGAGGTTGCGGCCGATATCGACGCGTATAGGACCGACCGGCGTTGCATATCGCAGGCCCACGCCTACGTTGTTCGAGTAGAGCGAGGTGAAGTCGTGGAAGCCGACATCGGGGAAGACGTTGCCTCCATCGTAGAATGCTACGATTCCCAGGCCTTTTTTGATGGGTAAGGGAACCCGCAGCTCGGAGTTGAGAATGAGCATTTCATTTCCTCCGCTGGGGACTGGGATGAGCGTGCAGTCTGTCGAAGAGCCGGCGCTGCAGACCGGAACCTGGCGCTGCGGACCGGCGCCGTCCAGGGGGAATCCGCGCAGGGTATTGCCGCCGCCGGAGAAGAATTTCTCACTGAGCGGCACCCGGCTGCCGGGCAGGGACTGGGCCAGGCCGAGGCGGATGCTGTTGGCCCAGATGGTGTCGTGGAAGATCCGCTTGTAGTAGGCGCTCTGGGCCGTCATTTTGGCGAAGTCCACGCTGCCGCCGAGCTTCGAGGAGCTGATGTCGAATTCGATCGTGTCCAGCAACCCTTTGTGGGCATCGAGCACGTTGTCGCGCGTGTCCCGGGTAAAGTTCGCGGAGACGGTGGAGAGCCGGACATGCTGGTCCTGGGGCAGCACCAGCGCCGGGATCTCGATGCGTGTGAGATCTGTCCGGCTGTAGCTGTAGCGCAGGAAGAGAATATTGGCTTTCTTCGCCTTATCCAGAAAGCGCTGGAGCTCGTAGCTGCCCAGTTCCACCTGCGAGGAGAAGATCGGATTCTCCGCGTCGTGGTCGATCGAAATCGATGCAGTGCCCCGCCACTGCGTCCAGCGAAAGTTGGGATCGATATAGTAGGCGGAGCCTCGCTGGTCGAGGCGGCCGGCGAATGCCGTGAAGGAGAGCGACTCTCCCTTGCCTCGCATGTTGTTGCGCGTGTATTGAAAGCTGCCCCGCGGTCCGTAAAAAGTCTTCTCATTCGTCTTGAAGCTGGCGGGCAGCCCGATCGGAGGCAGGTTGGGGAGAGCGACGGTGCCGCTGGGGATACTGCCGCCGCGATTGAGCACCTCAAAGCCGAATCCGTAGGTGATCTCGTTTCTCTTCGCTTCGTGCACTTTGACCAGGACATCCTCAGTGGTCTGCGTCGTGATCTGCCGTTTGGGATCGACCTCCGCCCAGTCGAATACGCCGGTATGGTTGTAGAGCTGGCTCTCCGCGGTGAGCAGATGGGTCTCCGTCATCGGTTTTTCCGGTTGAATGGAGGCCACGTCCCGCTGAATCAGGCGAGGCTGCGTGTGCTGCCGCCCTAGAGTTATGACGTCTCCGGTGTGCACCTGCGGGCCTTCCTCGATGTGGTAGACCACGTTGATATGGTGGGGGTCGCCCTTGGAGACTGGCGCCGCGGTCTCGCGGAAGTTCGCAATCAGGTAGCCCGCCTGCAGGTAATGGGAGATGATCCCGGCGCGATCCGACTCGACAAGCTTTTGCGAATAAGGACTGCCCGGCGCAAGCTTGAGTCCTCCGGGAGCGAAGTCCGCCTCGGGAAAGGTGCGTGCTCCCTCGATGCGTATGGCCTGTACGATGTCCTGCGGCCCTTCATCGACATGAAAGACCACCTGGACGTCGTCGCCCTTATGGGTAACCGTAGAGGTGACGTGAACGCTGCTGTAGCCCTCGGACTGGTATACCGCAGCCAGGTTCTTTGCGCTGGCGCGGACCAGTTCTTCGCTGTATTTGCCGTGGGAGAAGAGGTGCGCCTTTTCGACGCTGACATGGGGAAGCAGTTGCCCGCTGGGAATATGGCCGTTGCCGGCGACTGCGACGGAGGTGACCTCGTGCTTCTTCTCTTTCGTGATCTGGTAGAGGATCGTGTCCCCGGCGCTCTCCTGGCGGAATTGCGAGGAGACTTTGACATCGAAATAGCCCTTCGCCTGGAAGTAGGAGAGGAGGGCCTCCTGTCCTTCCTGCACCAGCTCCGGATCGACGCCGACGCCTTGATAGACCGGAAGCAGAGATTTCCGCGTCCAGCTCCATAGGTGGGCTCCCTTGATCTGGACGTGGACCAGCGGTCCGGGGTTCACATTGAAGTGGATGTCCGCGCGATTGGTGGAGGGGTGATACTCCGCTCCCGCGGGCTTTACGTCTGCCGCCAGCCGGTCCTGCTTCTCCAGCTTTCTCTGCAGATACTGGCCGGCGTTGGTGATCGTCTTGTAGCGGTAGTTTTTTCCCGGGCGGATCGCCGAGCCCCGCACCCGGGCCATGAACCCGTGAAGGCTATCGCGCAACTGCTCTGCCTGCTGCGGCGGAGCGCCGGAGATCTCGACGGCGCCGAACCTGGCGCGCCGGCCCAGGGAGACGTGGAAGATGACATTGGCAATTCCATGGGCCGCATCCACCTGAACCTCCGGACGGACTTCGGCCTGAAAATAACCCTGCTGCTCGAAGAAGTTTACGAGCAGGGTCTGGTCTCGATCGATATCTCCTGCATTGAAGGGAGCAGTCGGAGGGTAGTTCGCAACCTGCACCAGGCGCGAGTATGAGAATCGCCCTGCTCCGGGGAACTCGAAGATGCCGAAGTACACGGCGGGTTGCAGCACCAGGAGGACGCGGACTCCGTCCGCCTCCGGCGCCACCTGAAGCTGGACATTGCTGAACTTGCCGGACCGCTC
This sequence comes from Acidobacteriaceae bacterium, assembly GCA_035933805.1. GTDB lineage: Bacteria > Acidobacteriota > Terriglobia > Terriglobales > Acidobacteriaceae > PALSA-350. The sequence goes on from DASYYO010000218.1 coordinate 29,386, forward strand.
GATGGCGGCAATCGTCGCGTCGACCTTTTCTTTTGAGAATGGCTGCCCGGCTTTCTGGACGAACGACGGCTCAAACTGGCTGGTCTTCAGGTCAGGACGCCCGGCGATCTCAATCGAGGTGACCTTCTGCCCTTCATACGAGGAGAGAATCTGTAGCGTCTCGGGGGATGTCCTGGGCACCGAATCCGGGGACGGCTTGGCCGCCTGTGCAGAGAGAAAAAAGGTGAGACTAAGGGAAGCAAGCAGAACGGCGGCGTTGCGGAGCCCATGGTGCGACGTCCATCTGCGCCCGGCCTTGGAGTGAGCCTTCATAGAGGATGCGTTCAGGAAGATGGGATGCTTCAATCAAGACAGTCCTCCGGCTCCTTGCCCGAGCCACATGCCGCCGCTTAGCCCCGGTCATCCCTTCGCAGTTTGGATGCAGCGGCGCCGGACCCGGTTTTATCCTGGCACGCCGTGCCGCCTCAGGCGGCTGCAAGCCGTCTTTCTTTGACCGCAGCTTCGATCTCGCTATTGATCTCGCCTCCGATGAGAAGCATGAGGCCGGTGAGATAAAACCACGTCAAAAGAATGATTACCGCTCCCAGGGAGCCATAGGTGACCGAATAGTTGTTAAAGAAGTGTACGTAGACCCGCAAGCCAAGAGAGACCAGCAGCCAGCCAGCCATTCCGACCGCCGAGCCGGGCGTGAGCCAATGCCATTGACTCACCTTGACGTCGGGCGCGAAGTAGTAGATTACCGCAAAGAGCAGAGCCAGGAGCGCTGTGGCGGCGACCCACACGAGGATTCTCACCAGCAGCGCGGTGGACGAGCTCAAGTAGCGATTCTCAATGGAGTGGCGGGCGAGACGGGCGAAGAAGTCGCCGCCCAACAACGTGGAAAGAATCAGCGTGATCAGCATCGAGAGAAGGATGGTAACGCCGATGGCCGATAGCCGGGCCTTCCAATAAGGGCGGCCTTCCTTCACCCGGTAGACGACATTCAGGCTGTCCTGGATAGCCGAAAAACCGACGGACGCGGACCATAGAGCAGCAGCCAGTCCAAAGGTGAGCTTGCCACCCGAGGAAGCAGAGGTCGTCTGATTGAAGGTCTGGAGCACCGTGCCGAGGGCCGAGGGCGGGATCACGATGGCCAGGTAAACCAGCAGCGTGTCGTAGATCTGCGAGGCGGAGCGGGCCGCCAAGCCCAGGATGGAGCAGGCGGTATAGAGCGCGGGGAAAAGCGCGAACAGAAAATAAAATCCCAGCTCGGCGGAGCGGCCCAGAAGATTGTCAGAGAAGAAGGAGTCCCACGTGTTCCTGGCAATGACTTTGACCGGAATGCCTTCAAGGTTCCACAGACAATGCAGAGGGGAGCGGGAGACATACTCCCAGATATGCGGCAGATGGCGGGGCTGCTCGCCGCCGGTTGCGGCGGGCGGCGACGCCTGAGATGGTCTTTCGATCGGCTCCGGGCTGCTCATGGCGGTATAGCCCATCGGCGTTACGCGGCCGAATGAACTTCCTGTGTCATTCAGATGCGCGCACTGGGGGTATCCGCTTCCTTCTCCTTTCAGCGCGCCCCGCATTTCCGTCCGCCATGGCCCGCGCAAAAGCGGAGCCTCTCTCGGTGGGCGCAGCGCCGGCAGCGATTATGGTTCCAGCGTGAGCTTTTGCACGCGCCAGTTCAGCAGTTCGGCGACGTAGATCTCGTTTTCCGAAGGGCAGGCGATCTCGTGGATCCATCCGAATTCGCCGGCCTGGCGCCCGCTTCGTCCGAAGACGCCCAGCACCGTGCCATCCAAACTGAGTTTGTAGATGCGGCCAGGATAGGCATCGGAAGCAAAGATCACAGGGTGCGGGCCAGGGGTGATGCAGATCGCCCATGGCGCTCCACT
>DASYYO010000237.1:0-1648 GCA_035933805.1 Acidobacteriaceae bacterium
TCGGCAGTGCCGTCCAGAGCGCAGGATTCTCCGTTGTCTCGTTTCAGCAAGGCACGGACTTCAGCGGACAGCCCACCTCGATCTTCGAAATCGGCCTCGCCGCAGGATCGGCGGCAGGACGTACGCTCCGGCTGGAGCTCAGCGATCATCTGGATATCGAACGGCCCGAACTGCTGCCGGCCATGACCGCTTACCTCCAGGAGGAGGCGCTTCGCCTGCACAATCCGCGTCCCGATGCTTACGTAACCCTCAATGGGATCCCGGTCACCTTCGGCGACTTCCAGTGGCCCTTCCATCGCTCCACATCCGGGGCCGACACCCATATCGTGCACGGGACTCTGTCGCTTGCCGATGGCACCGGATCTCCGCTGCACGCGAAGATTTCAGCAAGTATGACCGTAACCTTCGCTGAGATCGTTCCTGCGCCGGAGCAGCCCTATGCCGAGACGTTCATTTACAACGCGATCCGCAAAACTCTGGATCAGGGCCAGCTTGAGTTGGTCAAAAGCGGGAACCGCCAGCCCGTCCCCGTCACCACGCGCTACTACAGCCGGTGGCAAAAGAAGTTCTTCTTTACCGACACCACCGACGACACACGCCAGCAGTTTCTCCTATCCAAGGCCTTTTGGCTCTCCGGCATTCTTGGAGGCAATCAGCCCGTCTGGATCGCCGATCCCCGCGACGCGCAGTACCTCAACACCACAACCGAGTCGCTCACTGCGATGGCTGCTCAACTCAGTGGAACCGGCCTGCTTACCTTAATGGACAACGGGAGCTTCGCCGCCGCCACGCCTGCGCTCGTGGCTCGTGAAGCCGATTTCCGCGCCCGGCTGGATGCGGCCCTCGCCTTTACCAAGCCAACCTTCAACGAAGAGATGCGCGCCGGCCATACCAATATGTAACAAGCATCAACTCGCGGATAGATGGGCACGCGCGGACCGGGAGAGTTTCGGCATTCTCTTCCGGCGCCGTTTTCCATCTATTCATAGCGAAGCGCTGCGATCGGGTCTACTTTCATTGCGGAGCGGGCGGGAATCAACGTAGCGGCAAGAGCCACCACGGCGAGAAGCCCTGCGACAGCGGCAAAGCTGATCGGATCGTGGGGCCCCACGTTGAAGAGCAGGCTTTTCAACAGTCTCGCCATTCCCAGCGAAGCGCCCACTCCCAGAACTCCTCCAAGTGCTATGAGCCGTACGCCCTCCCAGGTGAGAAGTCTGAGGATGTCGGCTCGTCCAGCGCCAAGCGCCATGCGAATACCAATCTCGCGAGTGCGCTGTGCCGCCAGGAATGAAATGACACCATACAACCCGATCACAGCCATCAGAAGTCCGCTGATGGCGAAGAAGGTAAGCAGCGCCGTCTCGAATCGCGGGCGGTCCGCCATCTTGCTCACACGCGCGGTCAATGGCTCGATCTGAACCGGAACAGTAGGGTCAAGGCGGCCGATTGTCGAACGAACCCACGGCACGACCGCGGCTGCCCGCTGCACGGTCGCAAGGACCATCACGGCCGCGCCTCCGCCCATGTCCTCTGTAACCGGAAGTCTTCCGTCCCAGTCGGCCGCCAAGTCCCTCCTGAGCGAGTAAATCTCCGGCTCATCCGCCTGTGCGAGGCCGCCATTCTTCACATTCCCCGCTACTCCCGCGAC
>DASYYO010000290.1:0-17957 GCA_035933805.1 Acidobacteriaceae bacterium
ACTCGACTTCCATCGGCAAGGCCATCGCCCGGTTGCGCGCCATTCGCTGCAGTTCCATGGAGGGATCTACGCCGCGGACCCTCTGAACACCCGATGAATAGAACGGCAGATTCAAGCCGGAGCCAATGCCGATCTCCAGCACTTCGCCGCGGGCCTGGGGAATCCAAACAGCGCGCAGGCGAGCCGCCTCCTCATTCCTCATCGAGAGGTCGATAATTCGCGGCAAAAGGTATTTCGCGTAAAGCCCCACAGCGTCCTCTCCTTCCGTTCGCCGCTGATGATCTCATGGCGGATCCCCGGAGTCACTCTGGCCACACAAGCGGCGCCGCTCTCCGCAGCTTTCCAACATGCGGAAAATGTACACCCTGGAAAGGCCGCCGGCGTCTGCAACCCTGGGAAATCCTGACGCCTGCTCAAACTGCAGTGGCCGGAGGCCCGGCAAGCGATTAGACTCCGTGGCAGGACCGAGATGCCAGGAAGGTTATCGCTTTGGATTCCATCAGGACAGTTCTTCGCGGCGCTGCTGTTTTCGGAATTGCCATCAGTCTTTCACTCCGCGCCTGCTATCCCGCATCGCGCCTGATGCCGCCGGCGAATCTGACAACCGATTCGCTGGTCAATCCGCTGGGCATCGACTCCGCACAGCCTGCGTTCTCCTGGCAGATCCAGGACAAGAGTTTCGACGCGCGGCAGACCGCATACGAAATCAAAGTAGCGAGCAAGCCGGAGCTGCTCTCCTCCGGCCGGCCCGACGTCTGGGACAGCGGGAAGGTTGTCTCCGCCAAATCAGTGGAAGTGAGATACGGCGGCCCTGATCTCGCCGCCCAGAGGCGCTACTACTGGCGGGTGAGGGTATGGAACAGGGATGGCAGCCCCTACCCGGCGAGCGACGTGCAGTGGTGGGAGACCGGCTTACTGGGCGCCCGGAAGTGGCGCGCCCAATGGATCGGCTATGAGGATGCCGAACATCGCGGAGTGCGCGAATCCGGCGCAGTCTGGTTGACCAATCCCCCCGATCCCGGCTACAAGGGCGCCGGCGATACGCAGCACGATTTCCGCTTCCGCTTTTCTCTCAATAAGACAATCCAACGCGCCGACCTGTTTGTAACCGGAAAAGATACTGTAGCGGCGTGGGTGAATGGAAAGCAGGTGTTGGCCACAAATCCGCTGCCGCCGTGGAAGCAGGCCGCGTGGCAAACCTACACGCGGCAGGATGTTACCGCCGAGCTGCGCAGCGGCCAGAACCTGCTCGCAGTGCAGGCGCTCCTGTATGGAACGCCGTCGTCCAACGGCACGGCGAACGCCGACGACAGCAGCACGCCCATGAGCGCCTGCCTCTACGTCGAGCTTGCCGATGGATGGGTTCAGATACTTGCGAGCGGCGCCAATTGGAAGGCCGCTCTCAACGCACAGCCGAACTGGCAGGACCCGCAGTTTGACGACTCGGCGTGGAAGAACGCAGTTCCCTATCAGGAGCCAGGGTCTGCCCTCAGCGGTCTTAAAGTCGGCCCTCCATGGCCAACCGGCCCGGTGAAGATCCTGCGGCATGAATTTCTGGTCACCTCCCCTGTACTCTCCGCGCGACTCTATGCCACGGCCCTCGGCGCATACGAGTTCCACATCAACGGCCAGCGGATCGGAGACCAGGTTCTTGCGCCGGGCTGGACGGATTACCGCACCCGCGTCTTTTACCAGGTCTACGACGTGACGCCCGAAGTTCAAGCAGGAAAGAACGCCCTGGCAGCCTACCTGGCGCCGGGGTGGTACACCACGCCCTTGATGTGGTTTGGACAAGGCTATAACTACGGAAGTACGCCGCCGGCATTGAAAGCCCAGCTTCGGATTGAGCACACCGATGGCTCAGTCGATTGGGTGGCGACGGATGGAACATGGAAGGCCGAGGACTCGCCTATCTCAGCGGCGGAGATCTATGACGGAGAAACCGTCGATGCGCGGCGCGTGCAGCCCGGCTGGGACACGGCGGAGTTCTCCGATACGGGATGGAAGGCCGTCGAGCTGATCAAGCCCGTCGAGCCGGCCATCCTCGCACAAAACTTCCAGCCGATCCGCGTGGAAAAAGAGCTGCCTGCGAAGACGGTGACCAGTCCGGGGCCTGGCGTCTACATCTATGACTTCGGCCAGAATCTGGCAGGCGTCGCGCACCTGCGTGTGCAGGGGCCTGCCGGGACGACTGTCCAATTGCGATTCGCGGAGGTCCTGAACCCGGACGGCACGATGTACGTGGAGAACCTGCGTTCCGCTAAAGCAACCGATCGCTTTGTTCTGGCCGGCCGCGGTGTGGAAGACTTCCAACCCCAATTTACGTTTCATGGATTTCGCTACGTGGAGCTGACCGGGCTGCCGGTGAAGCCCGATGTCACCGCGGTCCGGGCCGTCGTCTTTCATACGGATGCTCCCTTCACCGCGCAGCTCAAGACCGGCAGTCCCATGATCAATCAGCTCTGGAGCAACATCCTCTGGGGCCAGCGGTCAAACTTCCTCGGTGTTCCTACCGATTGCCCGCAGCGTGATGAACGGCTCGGCTGGACCGCGGATGCGCAGGTCTTCTGGCGGACGGCCTCCTACAACATGAACCTGACGCAGTTTTCCAAGAAGTTTTCCGGAGACCTGCGGGGCACCCAGTCCGGCACAGCGATGTACGGGATCTTTGCTCCCGGCACCATTGAGCCGAATCCCGGCTACGCCGCCGGCTGGAGCGATGCGGGCGTCATCATACCCTGGACCGCATGGTTGCAGTCCGGGGATACGCGTCTCATCGAGCAAAACTGGGACGCCATGCAGAAGTATCTATCGGCGATTCAAGAGGCAAATCCCGGCTACTTATGGGAGAAGAATTACGGAACTCCTTTCGGAGACTGGCTCTCGCCCGAAGGCCCCACCCGCGAAGCTCTGGTCGCCACAGCTTACTGGGCCTATGACGCCTCCCTCATGCAGCAGATGGCGCATGCCCTGGGCCGGAAAGACGACGAACAGAAATACGCCGATCTCTTCGCCAACATCCAAAAGGCCTTCCTCAAGGCCTATGTGCAGCCCAACGGCTTTATCGCCGGCGCCGACAACGGGCCCTCCCCCTTTGGGCAGATCAACAATCCTCACGCCAGAAGCCAGGGTGGAGATACGCAGACCGGTTACGTGCTCGCTCTCAAGATGAATCTCGTTCCCGATTCGCTGCGCATGGCAGTCGCGGAGAGGCTTGTCGCCAAGATCCGGGCCAATGGAGGCCGCCTGGCGACTGGCTTCCTGGGCACGCCGTATCTGCTCGGCGTCCTGGTCGACACCGGCCATGGCGATGTTGCCTATCAGCTCTTACTCAACACGGAGTATCCGTCCTGGGGCTACCTCGTGGACCATGGCGCTACGACGATGTGGGAACGATGGAACGGCGACCAGATGCGCGGAGATCCAAGCATGAACTCCTACAACCACTACGCCTATGGCGCAGTCGCGGACTGGATCTACCGCTATGCCGCGGGCGTAGATGCAACGGCGGAAGACGCCGGCTTTCATACCGTCTACCTGCATCCCAACTTCGACCCTCGGCTTGGGAGCCTCGACTTCTCGTATGCGTCTCCTTATGGGCAGATACGATCTCAATGGAGCATCCAGGGAAAGCAAGCAACATGGACGGTAACAATTCCGCCCAATGCTATCGGCAATCTGCCGTTGACGGAAGCTGAAGCATCTCGCTTTGCGCTCGACGGCAAGAGCCTCGCTGCCAGCCCCACGCTGCGCCTGCTCAGCAGCACGGATGGCCGCAAGACCTATGAGTTGCCCTCGGGGACTTATTCCTTCAAGGTTGCCAGACCCTGACAGCTTGGAAGGCGGAACTCGCCGCGCGGCCTATCCTTCGAAGAAGCGGCCCTAGCCGGAAATCAGCTCGCCCTGGATCCGATTTCGGGGAGCCCACCGGTAGACCGTCGCCGAGTTTCTCCAGAAGAACTTCTCTGCGGCAACCGCTCCCTTCGCCATGACGTATTCCTGGATGATTCCGAGGTGTTGGGCAAATGGGGCGAGGTTGTCGCTATGGGGCCAATCGCTGCCGAACAGCAGCCGATCCTCACCGAAGAGATCCCAGATCTCATCGAGCCATGGACGGTATAGGTCCAGGCTGCCGGGAGCCTGCCTAGGGTAACCGCGGAGCGTCTCCGAGCCTTTGACAAAGACGCGCGGATTTTTGCTGAGCGCGGCAAGGTCATCGAGATAGATCCTTCTCGCTCTCGTTTCCTGGGGAGGCACTGCTTGAGGAAGGTGATCGATCACGATGCGCAGCTCGGGAACGAGCTCGGCGAGCCTGCGAAGATCTCGTATCAATGCAGGATCAGGATTGGCGCTTTCGAACAACAGGCCGAGGCCGGGCAGCAGACCAAGATTCTTTACGAACTCACGATCGTTGAGCCTAGCGCCGAGATCACGGCCCCAGATATTCCCGTAACGAATTCCGCGAAAGAGAGCGTTTGCATGAAGACGCTCCAATTGATCGGCAAAGCCGGAGACGGCCGGGTCCAGATCGCCGATGACGCCGACAATCAGCGTACTCTGCGCGGCCGCCCGGAGCAGCCAGTCGTTGTCGCTCAACCATGGGCTGCATTCGACCGCGATCGCGCCGACTACGTCGAAGGGCTGCGATACTTCGGCATAGCGCTCGGGAAAGGCTGGGCGGTAGAGAGCCGCATCCGTCTTCTCCGGCCAGGGAACACCCTCCGGTCGATTCGTATCAAAGAGGTGGATGTGCGTGTCGATAATCGGCATCTTTGCCTTCGCTCGCTGCCTTCTGCTCTCGCGTGAAGACTCAAATTCAATTGCATGCAGAGCTGCGTCGCCCCACTAAGCATAGCAAGCCGCCCCTGAAGCCCCCGTGCAGAAGCAAAGATGCACTGCAAACAAAATGCGATGCAAACGCTCTCATCCGCGCCTGATCAGCATTTCCCCACAGATCCATAGAGTTTGCATGCTCCGGGTCAGCGCACGCGTTCAGTTTTTCCCCGTATGATCTTGGAGGACTGCGATGCACTCGGGCGCGATCCGACACATCTTCTCCGCACTGGCAGGAATTTTTGGGAGGCTGGCTTCTGGTGTTGGCATTTGCAAGAAATGAACGACTGCGTTTCCGGCATTCTCCGTCCATCAAAGGCCGGGTTGGTTTTGCCGCAACTTTATTGGGCGGATTGCTTGCAGCTCCTGGCTCCGCCCGCTCGCAGCAGACGGTTCCTCAACTCCCCCCCGTGGCATCGACCGTTGTCGTCCTGGGCAATCCTGAACCGGTGAGTGAGGGAGAGTCCGCGCGCTCGGTCGTCGTCATCGATACACAATCGCATCCTTTGTTGGTGCCTACGCCTGAAGATTATTTACGCACCGACAGTTCGGTCTTCATTGAGCAGCGCGGAGCCGGACTGGTGCAGGCAGACATCTCGCTGCGCGGTTCCTCCTCAGAGCAAACGCTGGTTCTCTTGAACGGGCTGCGCATCAACGACGCGCAATCCTCCCATCACAACATGGATCTGCCGATACCGATCGAGGCGATTAGCAATATCGAGGTTCTTCACGGCGCCGGTTCGACGCTGTACGGCGCCGATGCTCTGAGCGGGGTGGTGGATTTCGTGACTGCCGCGCCAACCGTGGACAGTCTTCGCCTGAGCAGCGGAGCCGGCAGCTATGGCGAGAATGAACAAGGGGTGATCGCCGGAGCTGCAGGCGCGAAATGGAGTGAAGAACTCACCGGGCAGAGAGGCTTCTCTACCGGCTTCATGCCGGATCGCGACTACCGCAGCGAAAATGCCAGTTCGGAGAGCCGCTACAAGCTTCCCCTGGGCGAGAGCGACGTTCTGCTGGCGGGGAGCGATCAGGCCTTTGGCGCAAACCAGTTCTACGGAAACTACAACTCATGGGAGCGCACCAAGGGATGGTTCGCATCCGCGCGGCAGGAGCTGGGAACAAAGACGGAAACCGCCTTCGGCTATCGACGTCATACGGATAATTTCATCCTGCTTCGCAACGATCCCGCCGTGTACGCCAACAACCACGTCGACGCCAGTTGGCAGGCCGTGGCCCGCCGCAATGAGAGCCTGAGCAAAAACGCCGGCCTCTTTTATGGCCTGGAGGCTCAGGGTGACTCGATCGACAGCAACAATCTCGGCCGCCATGCCAGAAATCGCGGAGCGGGATATGTCGATGTCGACCTGCGTTCGCAGCAGCGCTGGACGCTTTCCGCAGGATTGCGGGAGGAAGTCCTGAGTGGAGGGGCGCGCTCCGTCCTGAGCCCTGACCTCGCCGGCAGCCTATGGATTTTGCATGCATTCAAGCTGCGCGCCTCGGGCGGATATGGCTTTCGCCTGCCCACCTATACGGACCTTTACTACAGCGACCCGTCTACCGTGGGAGATGCGCAGCTCCGGCCGGAGTCCGCATGGTCCGGAGATGCAGGAGTGGACTGGTATCCAGGCGCAAAGTTCACCGCTTCTCTCACCGTCTTCTATGAGCAGCAGCACGATGCGATCGATTACGTGCGCGCCAATCCCAGCCAGCTATGGCATGCCAGCAATCTGAGCGGAGTACGCTTCGCGGGCTTCGAAAGCTCGGCGGAGTGGCAGCCAAGACGCAATCAAAGCTTCCAGTTTTCCTGGACGCTGCTCTCCGGAGCGCAGGCTGCCCTGCACGGCCTGCAATCGGAGTACATCTTCAACTACCCGGTCAACAATGCAAACGCCGAATGGACCGGCGTGATCGGCGGTGGTTTTATCGTGCGCAACCGGGTCGGCATCACCCAGAGATATCAACAGACCCCATATCCGGTATGGGATGCTTCGATCGCTCGGGAGCGCGGCACGCTTCATCCCTATCTGCGTCTGTCCAACTTAAGCAACACGGGATATGAAGAGATCACCGGAGTCCGCATGCAAGGCCGTTCACTGGTGGGCGGCCTGGAGGTTGTTCTTGCGCGCAGATAGCCGCGGTGCCTCTTTGCGGAGCCTCGGGAATTTGCCGATGAAATCCATCTTTCACTGATTCCTCGGGACCATACCCTATTCAACGGTTCAGCCGCGCGGAAGAACGGCGGACCAAAGCGGGCTTCACCGGGTGGATAGCGAAATGCTCCAGCGCCATGCTGCGGAAAGGCGGCAGCGCAGGGTTGGGATTGTCTTTTCTCCAGGCGAGAAACAGGTCCGCAAACACCGGCTTCGCTTTTAGTTTTCTGAGGACGATTCCGTCAAAGTTCAACGCCCGGGCGCTCTGCGGAACTATCGCCACCCCTTGCTTCGCACTCACCAGCGCCAGGATAGAATGGATCTGGCTGATTCGCTGAACATAACGCGTCTGGACACAGGCGCTGCGAAACATATCACTGATCATCTCGTAGAAATATCGGCCGTCGACCGGGTTGAAGGCGATGAACGGTTCTTCACTTAGGTCCCCGATGCCCGGTGTCCGTCCGGTAGCCAGGCGATGGCCGCGCGGCACCGCCAGAATCAATGGCTCGCGCGCAACCATGGCGACCTCGATGTTTCGCAGCTCGCTCGTCACCCGCAAAAGACCTACGTCGATCTCGTGCGAATTAAGCGCCTGAATCTGTTCCTTGGTCACCATCTCATGCAGTACGATGTCGACGCCTCTGAGCAAGGCATTCGTCTTGTTCAGCATATGTGGAAGAAAGCTGTAGCCGGAGCCCGCCGTGAACCCGAGATGCAGCAGACCAGCTTCCCCGTTGGCGATCCTGCGCGTCGTCTGCGCGGCATTCCTGGCGAGGCGGAGAAGTCCTCGCGCCTCTTCGAGGAACACGCGACCTGCCGGAGTCAACTTTACCGAGCGGCTGTTTCGATCGAAGAGCTGTGCTTGTAACTCAAACTCCAGCAATTTGATCTGGCGGCTCAAGGGAGGCTGCGTCATGAAGAGCCGGTTAGCGGCCCGCCGGAAATGCAGCTCCTCGCCCACGGCGACAAAGCACTCGAGCTGCTTGAGGTCGAACATTGATATGGATAAGGTATCACTCGCTCGGCGAGCCGCACTGCTCCGGGATCGTGGCCGGGTGGGCCTCACTCCGTCGTCAAGGCTTGCTTCTGAACTTGGCGGCCAGTCGCTCCGACGCGCGAGCGAGGATGCCGACGTCCGAGCCGACGGCTGCGAACACACATCCGCATTCGATGAACCTGCGGATCATTGTTTCGTCGGTCGTCAGGATGCCGGCCGGTTTGCCGCAGGCTCTGATCCGCCGGATTGCGTCCTCAATCGCGGCAACCACCTGGGGATGCCCGGGATTGCCCAGATGCCCCAGGGCCGCCGCGAGATCGCCGGGACCGATAAAGAGACCGGTCACGCCCTCGACCGCGGCGATCTGTTCGATATTCTCCAACCCCAGCCGGGTTTCAATCTGCAGCAGGACGCAGAGTTCAGCCTCGCAGACGGAGGGATAATCTTTCACTCGTCCGTAGAACGAGGCGCGAGGCGCAGAGGAGTAGCCGCGCACGCCAAATGGCGGATAGCGCGTATAGGCGACGGCCTGTTGGGCCTGCTCTGCAGTCTCGATATAGGGAATGAGTAACGACTGTGCGCCAATGTCGAGATACCGCTTGATGGCGATCATGTCGTTCCAGGGCACGCGAACGACCGGGTGCGCTGTTCCACCAACGGCTGCCTGAAGCTGGCTGTTGACCGTGGTCAGCTCGTTGGGAGCATGTTCCGTATCGATGACCAGCCAGTCATAGCCGGAGCCGGCCAGCACCTCAACGGCGTTGCTGCTGGCCAACTGAGCCCATACTCCAATCTGCAGAGTGCCGGCCTGGATCGCACGCTTGAAATGATTGACGGGAATATTCATCGAAGCTCGTCCGCCTGAGACAGGATCGCGTCTATGGTCAATCTTCACCTCACGCCCGGCATGCGGGAAGACCAAGGGTCTCATCCGGCGAGACAATTAAGCTATCGGTCGATATCGCTTTTAGCATGGCGCCCGTTATCTTCCACCGCTATAGTACTCTGTGCCGTCTTACGAATATCTCGGGAGGCTTCAAAGAACCGCCGATCTACCGGCAGCAACCAGCGAAAATCTCCCGGCAAGTTTGTGGTTGTGCAATTGGTCAAGACCTAGCCGCGTGCGCGGGAACCATGGACCCGGATCCCGTAGCTCAGATCGCGCAGTTCACAAGATCTCGCTCGTTCCGAATCTGAGAACTCTTCGCCGAGAGCGAGCAACAGGCCTAAGATGAAGCCGGGAAGCTTCATGATCGTGGTTGTCGCGCGCTGCACCCCATAAGAAGGTCTGGCACCAGACTCCGACGCGGATCGCAGTATCGAATTCAACGTAGTTGCGTCTATCTAGAGGAAAATCATGGATCGCAGAGAATTTCTTTCGTGCGCCGGCGGAGCGGGACTGCTCCTGGCCGGAGGGGTCGGCTCCTCACCCGCAACGGCCGCTTCTCCGCAACGAGCAATGATGAAGCTGGGAGATCAGAGTGCGCCGACCAACGATACGCATCTGAAATACCTGGCCCGCTACAGCGTCCGCCATATCTGCGGCTACCCCGAGATCGGGGAGGACCGCCTCTACGCGACCGTCGATGAACTTCATCGGATGACCGACTTGGCCGAGAGCAATGGCATCAGCGTCACTTGCCTTGCCCCTCCGTTTTTGGCTTCGAGTCATATCGATCGGGAGAAGCACCCGGCGATCATGTTGGCCCAAAGTCCGGAGCGGGACCGCGATATCGAATCGATGCAGACGCTGATTCGCAATTGCGCGCAGGCGGGCATTCCTTCCATCAAATACAACATGAGCATCCTGGGCGTTCTGCGCACAGGCCGCACGCCGGGCCGTGGAGACGCCAGGTACAGCACCTGGAAGCTGTCCGAGGCTCATCCCGAACCTGCCCTCACCAGGGCCGGACGCGTGGACGCCGATATGTTCTGGGAGCGGATCACTTACTTCCTCGACCGGGTAATCCCGGTCGCCAACGAGTACAAGATCCGCATGGCCTGCCACCCTCATGACCCCGGCGTTCCCCCCGAAGGCTATCAAGGGGTAGACCGCGTGCTGGGGACGGTGGATGGGCTTAAGAAGTTCATCACGATCCAGGAGAGCCCCTATCATGGTCTGAATTTCTGCCAGGGGACTGTTTCGGAGATGCTGGCGAATCCAGGCGTGGAGATCTTTGACGTCATCCGCTACTTCGGATCGAGGCAGAAGATCTTCAACGTGCATTTTCGCAACATCCGCGGGCCTCGCAACGATTTTCAAGAGGTCTACCCTGACGAGGGCGACATCAATTTCGTCAAGGCCATTCAGGTGTATAAGGAGGTCGGATATCCCTACCTGCTGATGCCAGACCACGTGCCGGTCGCGCCAAATGATCCCGGCGGCCTGCAGTCCTTCGCGTTTTGTTATGGGTATATCCGCGCGCTCATTCAGTCCGTTGATTCCATGGCATGAACGGCTTTCCGCTGCCTCCCGGCCTGCGAGACGGACCGGCGATTCCGTATGAGATGATCCTTCCGGCATCGATGAAAGCGATCGATCGAACGATTTATAGTTTCTCCAAAGCAGAGGGCGAGGACTACTTATGAGCAGCTTGCATCCCGGGGAACTGGCGAAAAAGATCGGCGAAGGCCTTCTTTCCTTTCCCGTCACGCATTTCTCCAAGGACCACGAGTTTGATCGCGATTCGTATCGGGAACACATCTCCTGGCTGCTTGAGCACGGGCCGGCGGGACTCTTTGCAGCGGGGGGCACAGGCGAGTTCTTTTCCCTGGCGCTCGGGGAGTTTTCTGCAGTGGTCGAGGCCGCGGTCAGCGAGACTGCAGGCCGGGTTCCGGTGCTCGCCGGATGCGGCTACGGCACATCCATGGCCCGCGAGTTCGCCCGGACGGCGGAGCACGCCGGAGCGGATGGGCTCCTGCTCTTCCCGCCCTATCTGGTCAGCGCGAGTCAACAGGGACTGGCCGCCCACGTTGAGGCAGTCTGCGCCTCGACCAGGCTGGGAGTCATCTTTTACAACCGCGACAACGCGATCATTGACGATACCGCCCTGGCGCAAATCTGCGATCGGTGTCCGAACCTGATCGGGTTCAAGGATGGAGTCGGCGAGATTGAGCGAATGACCCGCATCTATGCCAGACTGGGAGACCGCTTGACCTATGTCGGCGGACTGCCGACGGCGGAGACCTTCGCCCTGCCGTATCTGGAGATGGGCGTTACTACCTACTCCTCGGCGATCTTCAACTTTCTGCCTAACTTCGCGATGGAGTTCTATGCCGCCGTCCGGGCGCGAGACCGGGAGACCGTCTATGCGCGGCTCCGTGAGTTTGTCTTGCCGTACATCCAGATTCGCAACCGCCGCAAGGGGTACGCTGTCTCGATCGTGAAAGCGGGCATGGCTGCCGTTGGCCGGCCGGCGGGGCCGGTGCGGCCGCCACTGACGGATCTTGAGCCCTGTGAAGTGCAGGAATTGGCCAAGCTCATCGCAGGCCGGTCCTGATGAGCTCGCACCCACCCTTGACGACGATGAGGAGAGAGACACACGTCCGCTATCTGATCATCTCCATCCTCTTTGCCGTGAGCTGCTTCAGTTATGGAGACCGGGTGGCGCTCTCTCTCGCCGGAACGGCGATGTCCAAAGACATCTCGCTCGACGCCTTGAAGATCGGATATCTCTTCTCAGGATTCAGTTGGGCCTATGTGCTGGGACAGCTCCCGTCAGGAGGGCTGCTGGACCGCTTCGGATCTAAAAATGTCTACGGCATCAGCATCATCCTATGGTCAGTGAGCGCCTTTCTCACCGGTTTTGCCGGTTATCTAGGCGCCTCCCTCGCATTCACCGCGATCTTCATTCTGAGGCTCGTCTCCGGGCTCGCGCAGGCGCCCGTCTTTCCCGGGAACGGCCGCATCGTGGCGTCCTGGTTCCCGGCTACGGAGCGGGGCCGTGCATCGGCAATCTTCAATTCAGCGCAATATTTCGCGCTGATGGTCTTCGCGCCTATTCTCGGATGGATCACCCACGCCGCCGGCTGGAAGGCGACCTTCTGGTTCATGGGGCTACTGGGCTTCGTCTTCGTTGCGATCTGGTTCAGCACCATCTATCCGGTCAAGAGCCATCCGCGGATCTCCCAGGCTGAGATCGACTACATCGAGCAAGGCGGTGGCCTGGTGAACACCGACCGTGCCACCTCGGGTAAGGCCAAGGCCAGTCTGCTGACATGGACTGCGATCAAGGAGCTGCTGAGCCATCGCATGCTGGTTGGCGTCTATCTTGGCCAGTACTGCATTACCACGCTGACATGGTTTTTCCTGACGTGGTTCCCCGTTTATCTCGCGCAGGCGCGGCACATGTCGGTTGTGAAGGTGGGCTTTGCAGCCGCTCTCCCGGCTCTCTGCGGGGGCACTGGCGGAATTCTCGGCGGGGTCGTCTCCGACCGGCTTCTGCGCGCGGGCCGCTCTCTCAGCTTCTCCAGAAAAGCTCCAATCATCGCCGGCATGCTGCTCTCTGTAACCATGATCGGGTGTAACTACGCCCCCGTTCAAAGCGTCATGCTGTTCCTGATGTCGCTCTCGTTTTTCGGAAAAGGATTCGGCTCCCTCGGCTGGACTGTCGTCTCCGATACCTCTCCCAAGGGGATGGTCGGATTGAACGGAGCGCTGTTCAATCTGATCGGCAACATGGCCGGCGTAACCACGCCTATCATCATCGGATATCTGGTCAAAAAGACCGGGTCCTTCGACGATGTTCTTATCTTCGTGGGCATGACCGCCCTGTTCGCCATCGTCAGCTATGGTCCCCTGGCCGGCGAGATCAAGCGGCTGGAGATCACCGCGCCGGTAGCTGAGCCTGCCAGCTGAAGCGAGCTCGCAGCTCTCTAGACCGGGAGCTGGCATGACGGGCGCCCAAGCGTTGCCTTCATCCCTCCAGGCCGGGATGGACTGAGAAAGGCGCAAGAAGAGTGAAGATGGAGTCTCCAAGGGTCACAGGCATCCGGGTTATCCCGGTAGCCGGGTACGACAGCATGTTATTGAACCTGAGCGGAGCGCACGCGCCGTTCTTCACGCGCAATATCGTTCTGCTCACGGACAACGCCGGCCACACGGGGATCGGAGAGGTTCCTGGCGGAGAGAGAATTCGGCGCGTTCTAGAGGATTCAGAGCCCTTCGTGGTAGGCCGGGCGCTGGCATCGGTCAATGAAATCCTCAAGCAGATCCGGGAGCATTTCGCGGATCAGGACGCAGCGGGCCGCGGAGTGGAGACCTTTGACCTGCGCACCACTGTTCATGCCGTGACCGCCATCGAGTGCGCGCTGCTGGATCTGCTGGGTCAATCCCTCGGCGTCCCGGTCGCTTCCCTGCTGGGCGAAGGAAAGCAAAGAACGAGCGTAGACGTGCTCGGCTACCTGTTCTTTGTCGGCGACAAGACCAAGACCAACCTGCCCTATCGTAGCGAATCCGGCTCCGCGGACCAGTGGCTGCGCCTCCGGCATGAAGAAGCGCTCACAGCTGAGGCGGTCGTACGTTTAGCCGAGGCGGCGAAGGCCCGCTATGGCTTCAACGATTTCAAGCTGAAGGGCGGCGTGCTGGCGGGAGCAGCGGAGATGGAGGCCGTAACTGCTCTGGCCGAGAGATTTCCCCAGGCCAGAATCACGCTGGACCCGAATGGCGCCTGGTCTTTGGACGAGGCGGTGCGCCTCTGCCGGAACCAGCAGCACGTCCTCGCCTATGCGGAAGACCCCTGCGGAGCAGAACACGGTTTTTCCGGCAGAGAGATCATGGCCGAGTTCCGCCAGGCCACCGGATTGCCCACAGCGACCAACATGATCGCCACCGACTGGCGGGAATTGAAGCATGCAGTCCAGCTCCATGCTGTCGACATCCCGCTCGCAGATCCCCACTTCTGGACTATGGGAGGCTCGGTACGCGTTGCCCAGTTCTGCCGCGATTGGGGGCTCACCTGGGGATCTCACTCGAACAATCACTTCGATATCTCCTTGGCTATGTTTACGCATGTGGCCGCGGCCGCTCCCGGCAAGGTCACGGCCATCGATACGCACTGGATCTGGCAGGATGGCCAACGCCTTACGAAAGATCCATTCCAGATCCGCGACGGCAAGCTGACTCTGCCCGACCGCCCGGGACTCGGGGTTGAAATCGATATGGAGCGCCTCGATGAGGCGCACGCGCTGTATACGAAGATGGGCCTGGGAGCTCGGGACGACCGGAAAGCGATGCAATTCCTGGTCCCGGGCTGGCAGTTCAATCCGAAGCGCCCCTGTCTGGTCCGCGAGAGCGTTGCCGGCGGCTGAGCCCGGCCTGACCGCCCGGAAGACTGTCGCCAGGCCGCCGCTCCCGCCTCCGCGAAAAGCAAAATGCAATACACTGGCGGGGATGAAATCTGCCTATCTCCGCGCGAATCTCAATGGCGTCCTCGCCGCTATTCAGGACATTGCCATCGAACTCCTTCTTCTCCTGGCTCCAGCCCTTCTTACCGCCCAGATCCTCCCCAGCTTCCAATCCGTGCAAATCCATCCGGATCGCACGGTCACTTTCCGGTATCGTGACGTGCATGCCGCAAAGGTTCTCTTCGTTTTGGAGGGCACCGCCCAGCCCCTGCCGATGGCGAAAGATGCCGCGGGCGTTTGGACGATCACCACGCCGCCCCTGGCGCCGGAGATTTACCGTTACCACTTCGAGATCGACGGGATATCTTTTCTGGACCCGGCCAATCCGGTCATCTCAAACAGCCTCGCCAGGCCGGCAAGCATGGTCACCGTGCCTGCCGGTACGCCGGAGCTTTGGGACCTGACCGACGTTCCCCATGGCGCGATCGATCGCCACATTTACACAACCTCCGCGGTCATCGGCCTGCCAGACAATCAAAGCGAGTATTACGTCTACACTCCCCCCGGGTACGATCAGAAATCGAACAAGCTCTATCCGGTTCTCTATCTTCTCCACGGATGGACCGACTCAGACCTGGGCTGGATCGCCAACGGCAAGCTCAACCTTATCTTTGACAACCTGCTGGCCCAGGGGAAGATTAAGCCGATGATCGTCGTCATGCCTCTCGGCTATGGCGATATGAGCTTCATCCACAGCCCATTTGACGTCTGGCGAACACCTTCCAGCATCGACCACAACACCACCCTGTTCACCAGGGCTTTCCTCACCGAGATCGTTCCGCAGGTCGAGTCCACCTATAAGATCGCGCGAGACCGGAATGACCGTGCCATCGCCGGGCTATCGATGGGCGGACTCGAGAGCCTTACGATCGGCCTTAATCACAGTGACGAATTTGCCTGGATCGGCGGCTTCAGCGCTGCGGTCCAAAAGCTGGACTTTGCCACGCAACTCACGCCCCCGAACCCGAAAACGGAAGACCTTCGTCTGTTATGGATTGCCTGCGGGACCGAAGACGGGCTCATCCGGCCGAATCGTAACTTCGTCGCATGGCTGAAATCCAAGGATATGCCCGTGACGGCGATTGAAACCCCGGGACTTCACACCTGGCTTGTCTGGCGCGACAACATCAGCCACTTCGCCCCACTGCTCTTTCAGCCCAGATAGCTGCGCCCGGTCTGCAGGAGGGCGCATCACTCCGCGGGAGGGTGCTCCTCCAGCTCCCGGCAGAGCACGCAGGGCAGAAGACGGCCGAGTCGCCCTTGCCTGCCCTCCCCGGTCGTCACCCACGGCCGCAGCTCCCAGGGCGGCCGATGCCGCACGTGCTGCGTGTGACCGCAGGCAAGGTCCGCAATCCAATCTCCAAGCTCATCCTGATGAAAGCCGATGATCGCCTGCATTGGCGCCTGGTCTGTCTTATCCATAGAGAGTGCCGGGCTTTTGACGGCCGCAGCTTCCACTCGAAACCTGCTAGCTCGCCGCGATCCGCTCAGCCTGGCTGGACATGGCGGCCGTGCGCTCCAGTTTGTCCCAATTGAAAGGCCGGCCGTCGATAGCCCGCTTGACCGTCTTGAACAAGACCAGCGAGAAGAGCTGCCGATACGCAAACCGCTGCAGCCATATATGGAAGAGCAGCCAGCCGTCTCCCTTGTTGGCCGGATGGCGTCGTTCGAGTGAGAAGGCCAGTGCCGAGGTGACGAAGTCGATGACCAGAAATGCGAGGAAATAGGTGAGCAACTTTTCAAAGTTGCTGGCGCTGGCGGCCTCCGGATGGAAGTGACGATCAAGAAGGTAGTTCGCAAATCCCGCGAGAAACATAAGATCGATGAACGGGGAGACCAGCGGCAAGAGGATCTGGAAGATCAGGATATTCGGCAGCGCGAAGAACCCCATGGCCTTGTTTTTGAGGAAAGCCCGTTGGTGTTTGTACACCGCCTGCAGTGTTCCAAACGACCAGCGGAAGCGCTGGCGCATCAGGCCGCGAGCCGTAGAAGGCGCCTCGGTAAACGCGAGGGCGCGGTCCTCATAGACCACATCGTAGCCCTGTTCGAGCAGATTCATCGTGAGGTCGGCATCCTCAGCTACGGTATTCACGGGATAGCCGCCGCCATGAAGCACCGCGTCTGTACGCCACGCGCCGATTGCCCCGGGCACAACCGTCACAACCTTGAACAGATCCAATGCCCGCCGCTCGAAGTTCTGGCTGGTGATGTATTCAAGCGCCTGCCAGCGAGTCCAGAGGTTCACGCGGTTGCCGACCTTGGCGTTCCCCGCGACCGCCCCGATCCGCGGATCTGCAAAATGCGCGATCAAGCGGGAGATCGCGTCCGGCGCAATGACGGTATCGGCGTCGATCCCCACATAGAAGGCTTCGCGCAATTCATTGACTGCATAATTCAACGCTTCCGCCTTGCCCGCATTTTCCTTCCGGAATACCGTCAGGATCCCGGCCTTGATCTCCTGGGGATAGGCTTCGCGGGCAGCCTCATAGGTGCGGTCCTGCGATCCATCGTCGATCACGATCACCCGCAGATTGTGGTAATCGGAATTAAGCACGGAGCGGATCGTGCGTACGATCACCTTCTCCTCGTTATAGGAGGGGATCAGCACGGCGACCGCCGGATGAAAGCTGCCGGCCGATGCTGGCGCCGATCTCTTTCGCAGGCGGTCTATCAGCGCAAAGAGCCCGACAAGCAACAGACGGGCGCTCATCAGAACGTCGCCGAGGAAAAAGACCATGACCACGAAGTGGGTAAAGAAGGCGTACACAAAGAAAGCCACTGAATCCACCCGCGCCTGCCATCTTTCCCTGGGCTTGAGCGCCGGCATCACTTCGGCACGGGTCTTTCCCATCAGATCGGAGACCTGCACGATCTTGTAGCCGTGCGCACGAAGAGTGTCGATCAAAACCGGCAGCGCGGCGATGGTTACGGAGCGGTCTCCGCCTCCGTCGTGCAACAGGATGATGCTGCCGCGGAATTGCGGCTTGGTCTTCATGATCTGCAACTGATCGAGAACATCCTGGCTGATCCGCTGCGGCGACTTTCGCTGCCGTTCATCCCAATCGTCCGTATCGATCTTGTTGCCGATGATCGTATAGCCCATGTTCTGGATGAAGTACGCCGGAGCCGCCTGGTCATTGGTATCCGGCTCCTGATCAATCGAGTAGGGCGGCCGGAAGAACAGAGGCCGGATGCCGAGCTTGCTGGCGAACAAGCGCTCGGTCAAGTTCAGCTCAACAAGCTCCAGTTGCCGCCTGGGAATTTCGCTGATATCGGGGTGGCTCCACGTGTGATTGCCGATCTCATTTCCCTCGGCCACGACGCGTTTCATGAGGCTGATGTTGTTCTCCGCCTCCGCACCGATCATCATGAACGTCGCATTTACCTGCTTCGCCTTGAGAATGTCCAGGATCTTGGGCGTCCATGTCGGGTCTGGACCGTCATCGAAGGTGATCGCCACCTCCTTCGGCTTGTATCCTGAATACTCGATCGTGTAGGCCTGCGGATAGGTCTGCATGTGCTCATCTGTGATCGTCCAATTTTCCGCATCCATGTCGATCGTGCGATTG
>DASYYO010000348.1:0-9338 GCA_035933805.1 Acidobacteriaceae bacterium
GACACGCGCGCCGGGAATGACCGCGCCTGTCGAATCGGTGATGGTTCCATGAAACGCGCCATTGACGCCTTGAGCAATGGCTGGCAGCGGGGATCCGGTTGCGAGGATCAGTGCTGGAAGAAGAACTGCACGATAGAGGCCCAGACTCTTGACTTTCATATCCTTCTCCAAAAATGCAAACAATGGAGTTGCCAGGGCGTGGCTCTGTACTGTTCACTACCCACTGTCGGTATAGTAGGTGACACGAACTTTAGACACGGAAATGAACGGCTGTCAACATAAATTGTTGAGCGCCGCAGGAAAGGGGAAAACGGGAGTCTTTTGCAAAACCCGATTCCGGGCTGCCAGGTGCGCGGAGCGGTCTACGCTGCCGGCCGGCTCCTGAGGAAGTCCTGACCGAGCGCGCTTCGAAACATCTGGATGGGAGGATCCGGATCCTCCAGAATTCTTCCATTTTTTCTGGTGAGATCGCCTGCGTGAGGCTATTCTTCGAGCGAAAGGCCCGGGTAGACCGCGGCTGTTCTCCTCCCCCAAAGTTTCGTTCGAATCCAACCCGCGGGAAAATGCTGAGGCCCCAGGGCCCGACCAAGGGGATAACCCGACCGGGACCGCGTTTCATCGGACTGTTGTCCTTATGAGCAGCCCGCACCCCAGCTCGAGGAGCAGGGCTTGAAGAATCGTCTCCTATCCCTTCTCGCCGCCTGTCTGGTTCCTGCTGCGTTGACGGCCTGCGGCGGATCTTCGTCCGGCAGCCCCGCGAACGCGGCGTTTTCGGCGGTCTCGTCGGTCGCCGCGGCGTGCAGTCCTTCCACGTTGGCTCCGAATGCGGTGGCGCAGTGCAGCGCGACGGTCCAGGGTACGGGAGGCTACAGTTCAGCGGTGACCTGGAGCGCCAGCGCCGGCTCGATCGATGGCAGCGGGCGATTCACCGCACCGGGCTCAATGGGGAACGTGACCGTTACCGCGACCAGCGCTCAGGACACAACCAAGCTGGGCACTGCTTCGCTGATGGTCCAACCGGCTGCGCCCACAATCACTGCCGTAGCAGTTGCCTGCAGTCCTTCGACCTTGGCTCCGAATGCCATCGCGCAGTGCAGTGCGACGGTTCAGGGCACGGGAGGCTACAGCTCAGCGGTGTCCTGGTCGGCAAGCGCGGGCTCGATCGATGGCAGCGGACGATTCACGGCGCCGGCCTCAGCAGGCAGCGTCACCATTACCGCGACCAGCGTTCAGGACACAACGAAGCTGGGCACCGCCCCGGTGATGGTGCTGCCGGCTGCGCCCACAATCACTTCCGTAGCTGTCGCCTGCAGTCCTTCGACCTTGGCTCCGAATGCCGTTGCGCAGTGCAATGCGACGGTTCAGGGGACTGGAGCCTACAGCTCGGCGGTGACGTGGTCGGCCAGCGCGGGCTCGATTACTGCGGGCGGCCTCTTTACCGCGCCCGCCGCGGCCGGCAGCGTTTCGGTGAAGGCGACCAGCACCGAGGATGCGACCCAATCCGGGACGGCCGTCCTCACCGTGCAGCTCGCCGCTCCTACAATCACGTCGGTGGCTGCAGCCTGCAACCCGTCGAGCATTGCAGTGAATGCAACGTCGCAGTGCAGTGCGACGGTTCAAGGGACGGGAGCTTACAGTTCGGCGGTGACGTGGTCGGCGAGCGCGGGCTCGATTACCGGTGGCGGGCTGTTTACCGCGCCGGCCTCGGCAGGCAACGTGACGGTGAAGGCGACCAGCACCGAAGATGCGACCCAATCGGGGACGGCCTCCATCACAGTGCAGCCCGCTGCGCCCACCATCACCTCCGTGGCCGTCACCTGCGCACCCACCACCATCGCCCCGAACGCGACATCGCAGTGCAGTGCGACGGTTCAGGGGACGGGAGCCTACAGCTCGGCGGTGACGTGGTCGGCGAGCGCGGGCTCGATCACTGCGGGCGGGCTGTTTACTGCGCCGGCCTCAGCCGGCAGCGTGACGGTCACAGCGACCAGCAGCCAGGATACGAGCCAGTCGGGGACGGCGGCCATCACGGTCCAGTTGCGGATACCGCAGAGCAAGCACATCGTCCTGGTGATGGAGGAGAACCAGAGCTACTCTACCGTGGCGGGCAATACCGGCGTGTGGCCGAATCTGAACAACCTGATCGGCGCGGGGGCTTTGGCAACGAATTACTACGCCGACACGCATCCCTCGATCGGCAACTATTTCATGCTGACGACCGGCCAGGTGCTGACGAACGACGACAGCTCAACGGCGGTGTGGAATGTGGATAATCTCGCCCGGCGTATGTTGGCCTCCGGGCTTCCTTTCAAGGTCTATGCCGAGGGCATCACCCAGGGATATCTCGGCGGAGACACCGGACTTTACCTCATCCGGCACAATCCCTTCGCGATGCTCTCCGACATTGCCGGAAGTCAGCAGGTGGCGGATGAGTGCCTGTGGCCGTTCTCTCAATTCGCTGCGGACCTGGCCGGAGGCGCTCTGCCTGAATTCTCCTTCGTGGTTCCGGACGTCGACGACGATGCGCACGATGGAACGCCGCAGCAGGCGGATGCCTGGCTGCAGGCCAACGTGATCGCTCCACTGGCCGGCTATCCTGCCTTTCAAGCGGGAGGGGACGGCCTCTTGATCGTAGTGTTTGATGAAGCGGACGCCAGTGACGCGACCCATGGCGGTGGACGGGTGGTTCTGGACCTCTGGGGGCCGAACGTACAGGCCGGCTACGTGCAAACGTCGGCGACGGTGTATCAGCACGAAAGCGTTCTGCGCACCGTGATGGAGGCTCTCGGTCTCTCCAATCCTCCGGGAGCTGCCGCGGCTGCGCCGTCGATGACAGAGTTTTTCGTGCAGAAATAAGGGTGGTTCCAGGCGGCGCTTCCAACAAATGCGCGGGGAGCCAGACGTCTCCGGCCCCCCGTCTACTCGAAGACTGAAGTCAGCAGCCGCACCAGGTGGTCAGGCTCGGCCAGAAAGGCGTCGTGTCCATGCAGGGAGGCCATCTCGCGATAGTCGCAGCGCGCCCCGGAGGCTCCGATGATGGCCGCCAGCGAACGTACATCTTCCGGAGGAAAGAGCCAGTCGGTCGAGATGCCCACCAGCGTCACGTGCGCCAGGATGCGGCTGTAGGCGGCAAAAGGCGAGGCGTGCGCGCGTACCGGATCGAAGGTGTCCATGGTGCGCGTAATCGAGATATAAGAGTTCGCATCGAAGCGTTCGTTGAACTTGTGTCCCTGGTAATCGAGATAGCCGGCGATGTCAAAGCGTCCGTTCTGTCCCGCCGCGGTGGAGATCCAGGGGTTCTCTCCTGTGCGGTTGGGCTTGCGTCCGAAGCGGTATTCGAAGAGCTCCACGCTCTTGTAGCTGATGATGCCGAGCGCCCGGGCAATCGCCAGGCCGCCGCGGGGCTCGTCGTCCGGCGAATAGCATCCGCCGGCCCACTTGGCGTCGAGCATGATGGCCTGCCGCTGCAGGTGGTTCAATCCGAGGCCCATGGCCCCGAGAGGGGCCGCGCCGATACTGACGGCACGCCCCACGCGATCCGGAAACAGGACGGCCCACTCCAGCACCTGCATGCCGCCGATCGAGGCGCCGATGGCCAGCTTGAGCCTGCGGATGCCGAGCGACTCGATCAGCCGCGCCTGGGCGCGCACAATGTCACGCACATTGATCAGCGGAAAGGTGGGCCCGTAGGGCCGGCCGGTCTCCGGATCGATAGAGCCCGGACCCGTCGATCCGTAACAGGAGCCGAAGATGTTAATGCCGATGACGCAGTCCCGCTCCAGGTCGAGCAACGCGCCGGGTTTTTTGAAGAGCTGCGGCCACCACGTCGCCACCTCGGCGTTGCCCGAGAGCGCGTGGCACACCAGGACGGCGTTGTCGCGCGCCGCATTCAGACGGCCGTAGACGGCGTAGCGCTGCGTCGGGCGCACCAGCACCTCGCCGCTTTCGAGCGGGACCACCTCGTCGATCCGGTAATCCCCCTCGAAATCCGGCTGGGGCACGTGCACTGACTGGGCGGTGCTCATCGTGCGCTGATCGCCTCCGGCTTTTTCGATGCGCCGGCCAGGACCAGCGCCTGGTCGATGTCGGCGATCAGGTCGCGCACATCTTCGATCCCCACCGAGAGGCGTATCAGCTCCGGGGTTACGCCCGCCGCCGCTTGTTCCTCGGTGCTGAGCTGCTGGTGCGTGGTCGAGGCAGGGTGAATCACGAGCGACTTGGTATCGCCGATATTGGCAAGAAGCGAAAAGATCTTCAGTGAGTTGATGAACGACTTGCCGGCGTCATAGCCGCCCTTGATGCCGAAGGTCAAGAGCGCGCTCTGGCCTCCGGGAAGGTACTTTTTCGCCCGCTCTGCGTAGGCGCTGGAGGCGAGCCCCGGATAGTTCACCCACTCGACGCCCGGATGGTGCTCCAGATGCCGGGCGACGGCGAGCGCGTTTTCGGAATGGCGCTCCATGCGCAGATGCAGCGTCTCCAGGCCCTGGATCAGGAGCCACGAGTTGAACGGCGAGAGCGCCGCGCCGGTATCGCGCAAGCCCTGGACCCGCGCCTTCAAAATGAAGGCCAGCGGCCCGAAAGCTTCCACAAATGACAGCCCGTGATAGGACGGATCCGGCTCAACAAAATCCTTGAAGCGGCCGGAAGCCTTCCAATCGAACTTGCCCGCGTCGACGATCACACCGCCGATCGAGGTGCCGTGGCCGCCGATGAACTTGGTCGCCGACTCCACCACGATATCCGCGCCCCACTCGATCGGCCGCAGCAGAGCCGGGGAGGCGCAGGTGTTATCGATGATGAGGGGTAGCCCGTGCTCATGCGCAATGCCCGCCAGCGTCTCGACGTCGGCGACATCCAGCTTGGGATTGCCCAGGCTTTCGGTGTATATGGCGCGGGTCTTTGCATTGATGGCGGCGCGCATTCCGTCGAGGTCCTCGGCGTCGACAAAGCGCACCCGGATGCCCAGCTTGGGGAGCGTGTAATGGAACAGATTGTAGGTGCCGCCGTAGAGCGAAGTTGTCGAGACGATCTCCTCGCCTGCGTTTGCCAGAGTGGTGATGGCCAGCGTTTCGGCGGCCTGTCCCGAGGAGGTAGCCAGCGCTGCCGCGCCTCCTTCGAGCGCCGCTACGCGCTTCTCAAAGACGTCTGTTGTCGGGTTCATGATGCGCGTGTAGATATTGCCGAACTCCTGCAGCCCGAAGAGCCGCGCGGCATGGTCCGCATCGTTGAAGACATACGAGGTCGTCTGATAAATAGGCACGGCCCGCGATCCCGTGGTGGGATCGGGAGCCTGTCCTCCATGGACCGCTAATGTGGCCAGGTGCTGTTTTGTCTGCTCGTCCGCCATAACTCCCGCTCCTTTGCCGCGCCGGCGTGGGCCGGCGGGCTGTCTGACGCCTGCAAAAACGAAACGGCCCGCGATCGCTTTGACCGTGGGCCGCCGGAACTTGCTCGAAATCCGCGCTTATCGCGCCTGTCCGGTCCCGCGCACGGTCTCTCCAAGCATGCACATGCACAGGTTGAGAGGGAAGGCCGCGCGATTGTTGCGGGAAACCATGTCAGCCAGTATCAGGCAGGTCTCCGGCTTCGTCAAACGCAGACGGCGGCAAGGAGAACTTTCGGAGCCGGTCTCCTGCGCAGGCGCTGCGATGACCATGTCCGAAAACCGCTAGTGTCTGTTCCGCCCGAGTGCGAGAATTCTCGGTATGGAACTGCCTGGCCGCAAGGTCTGTTATCGCGCACTGCAGAGCCGGGACTCGCGCTTCGACGGCCTGCTCTTCGTCGGGGTAACGTCGACCGGCACCTACTGCCGTCCGATCTGTCCGGCGCGCACGCCCAGGTTCGAGAACTGCAATTTCTTCGGTTCAGCCGCGGCCGCGCAGGATGCCGGCTTTCGTCCCTGCCTTCGCTGCCGCCCGGAGACGGCGCCGGACCTGGCTTCCTGGCGCGGCACGTCGAATACCGTCTCCCGCGCCCTGGCGCTGATTGCGGAGGGGGCACTCGATGGCGAAGAGAATAGTGTGGAGAAGCTCGCGGATCGCCTGGGCCTGGGCGAACGCCAGTTGCGCCGTCTGTTTCTCCAGCATCTCGGCGCGCCGCCCGTCTCGGTTGCGCAGACCCGGCGCGTGTTGTTTGCCAAGCAACTCATCCATGAGACCCGGATGCCCATGACAGAGGTGGCCATGGCGGCGGGCTTCGGCAGCCTGCGGCGCTTCAATGAGACCTTTCTCGATCTCTTCCATCGGCCGCCAAGCGAGCTGCGCGGAAGAGTCTCTCCGAGACCGGAGGAGAAGGAAGTTACGCTGCGGCTGCGCTATCGCCCCCCTTATCACTGGGATTCCATGCTCGGCTATCTGCGGGCGCGCGCGATTCCCGGGGTTGAGTGGGTAGACGGCGAGCGCTATCTGCGCACGGTGGAGATCGACGGGGCGATGGGTAGCGTGGAGGTGACCTGCCAGCCGGGCCGCGAGAGCCTTCAGGCCAGCATCCGTTTCCCCGATGTGCGGCTGCTGCCGGCGATCGTCAGCCGGGTGCGGCGGCTCTTTGACCTTGGAGCCGACATCGGGACAATCGAGGGCCATCTCTCCGGCGATCCGGCGCTTGCTCCGCTGGTTGCGCAGCGTCCGGGCTTGCGTGCTCCCGGCGGCTGGGATGGATTCGAGATCGCCGTACGGGCTGTCCTGGGGCAGCAGATCAGTGTGGAGGCTGCGCGTCGATTGGCAGGCCGGCTCGTCGCCCTCCACGGCCGCGCAGCGCCCAGGCCTTTCCTGATCCACCCGGATCTCACTCACGCTTTTCCCACGGCCAAGCGGCTGGCCTCGGCCTGCTCGATCGGACTGGCGATGCCGGCTGCGCGCCTGGCGGCGTTGAAGGCGGTCGCCGAGGCGGCTCTGGACGATCCAAACCTCTTCCATCCTCTCGGCAGCATCGAGGAGACAATCGCGCGCCTGCGAACGATACGCGGAATCGGCGATTGGACCGCGCAATACATCGCCCTTCGCGCAATCCGCGAGATGGACGCATTTCCCGCCACGGACCTGGGGCTGCTTCGCGGCGCGGCTCTCATGGACGGAAAGAAGACCACGCCTGCGGATCTGCTGAGCCGCGCCGAATCCTGGCGGCCCTGGCGCGCCTATGCAGCGCAACATCTGTGGGCCGCCGGTGGAACGGCCGCCCAGCGGCGCATTCCGGGTGGATCACCGGCAGGATGTGTTTCACGGCACTCTTCCCGCGCACTCCCAAACCGGAAAGGACAACTTATGAGTCTCGTGTACAAAACGATCGAATCGCCGGTCCGCAAGTTGACGCTCGTCGCCAGCGATCGGGGCCTGGTAGCCATTTTGTGGGAGAAGGACGCTCCCGGACGCGTGCAACTCGGAGAGATGGTGAAGGAGGAGGGCCATCCTGTTCTGCTGGAAGCGGAACGGCAGCTCGGGGAGTACTTCGCGGGAAAGCGAAAGAGCTTTTCGATCGCCCTCGATATGCGAGGAACCCGCTTCCAGAAGGAGGTATGGGAGGCTCTGCTGGCCATTCCGTTTGGAGAGACGAGGAGCTACGGACAGCTTGCCAGGCAACTGGGAAACCCTCGCGCGACGCGAGCCGTGGGCGCAGCGAACGGAAGAAACCCGCTCTCGATCGTCGTGCCATGCCATCGCGTCATAGGATCCTCTGGAAAGCTGACTGGTTTTGCCGGCGGGCTGGATGTGAAGGCCCATCTCCTCCGGCTGGAGCAGTAGAGCGGGGGGCGACCCATAAGGGCTCGCGGCCTGGCGGCGACTGGAACACGCTCCGCGGTCCGTAGTCAGCGGGTCTGGTGAGCAATTTCATAGGTCTGCTAAAGTGCATGGCTATGGGAAAGTTCTTTGTTTGCTCTGCTGTGGAACGCTCGCGCCGGCTCGCACTGCTGCTCCTGATGGCCTGCTCTGCACCCTGTTTATTGCTCGCGCAGGCAGCGCCCGCGGCCCCGGCTGTGCCGGACTGGGCGCAGCCCGGCTCTTCCACCCATGTGCAGGTGCCTCCTCCGGCGGATTTTCACCGGCCGAGCCGCACATCCGAGACGCCGATCGGCATCTTTCAGGGCCAGTCGGATATCGGCGCCGCGGTCGTTCCGGGCAGCTCCAGCTATGACTCCGCAACCGGGCAGTACACCATCACCTCTGCCGGGTACAACATCTGGTACTCGCGCGATGAGTTTCGCTTCCTGTGGAAGAAGATGTCGGGCGACGTCTCGCTCGCGGCTGATGTGACCTTCCCCAACCCGGCGGGCTATGGCGATCGTAAGGCGGTCCTGGTGATTCGCCAGAGCCTCGACGATGACTCCAAAGAGGCGATGATCGGCGAGCATGGGGTAGGCATGATCCATCTCGCATGGCGTCCGGAGACCGGCGCGATGATGAAGGACATGCAGTTTCGCTTTGGCGGCACGCTCGCCGGCATCAAGGCGAAGCGGATCGGGATCGAAAAGCGTGGAGATGCCATCACGATCTTCGTGAGCCTGGAGGGCGAGCCCATGCACCCGCTGGGGCCGCCGGTGAACCTGCACTTCGAGGAGCCGTTCTACGTGGGCATCGGCTTCTGCTCCCATCTTCCGGCCACGACCGATACGGGTGTGCTCTCCGATGTTGTTCTCGAGAACGCGGCGGGCAAGGTGCACTAAAGCTGCTGGCCGAACGCCGGCCTAGCTGGTTTCGATCACCGCCTCCGGCCGTTGGGCATACTCGGTCCATGATCCGTCATAGAGGCTGACCTGCTTTGCGCCGGCGAGCATGAGGCCGAGGGCGACCACCGCAGCCGTCACGCCGGAGCCGCAGGTCGTCGTGATCGGCCGCTCCAGGTCCACGCCCTTTTGCGAGAAGATCCCGCGGAGCTGGCCGATCGGCTTGAGCCGGCCGTCTTCGACCAGCTCCGTGAAGGGCAGGCTGACGGCTCCGGGCATGTGGCCCGAACGCAGGCCGGGCCGCGGCTCGGGAGCGCTGCCGGCAAAACGGCCGGCGGAGCGCGCATCCACAATCTGCGCGTGTCCGGCGATCCCGCTCTGGATCTGCGCGAAGTCTTCCACGGCACTGGCATCGAGCCTGGAGCGAAAGCCGGCTGACGGACGGTGGACCGGACCAGAGTCCGTCGGCAGTCCCGCCTCGGTCCAGGCGCGCAGGCCTCCGTCCAGAAGATAGACATGCGGCGCGCCCAGGGTACGGAGCATCCACCACGCGCGCGGCGCGGAGAAGACGCCCTCCTGCTCGTAGACGACGATTGCCATCAAGTCGCTGATGCCCAAAGCCGACATGCTGCGAGCGAAGACCTCGGGGGTGGGCAGCATGTGGGGCAGCGGAGACGAGCGA
>DASYYO010000405.1:0-4855 GCA_035933805.1 Acidobacteriaceae bacterium
ATTCGGCGCGCCAGGATCTTCTACTACATAGAGCCCGGGGATGCCGAGACCGCCGGCAACAAAGGTGATATCCATGAGTTGGTTGAGGACGGCTGCCGGCGCCGCCTCCCCGCCGCTGCCGTGAGCCGTGGCTTCAAATCCGACGGCATCGATCGCCGCATCTACCTCTGGGATTCCGATAATCTGTTCTATCTGTTCGCTCAGGCTGTCATGCTTGCTGATGTCGATCGCCTCATAGCCCATCTTTTTGGCATGGGCCAGTCGATCCGGGTTCTTGTCTCCGATCATGATGACCGCAGCTCCCAGGACGTAGGCAGAGGCTGCGGCCGCGAGACCTACCGGACCGGCGCCCGCGACATATACCGTTGATCCAACACCGACGCCGGCGCTCTTAGCGCCGTGAAACCCGGTGGGAAGGATGTCAGAAAGCATCGTGAGATCAGTGATTTTCTCCATCGCCTGATCTTTGTCAGGAAATTTCAAAAGATTGAAATCCGCGAACGGAACCATCACGTAATTTGCTTGGCCGCCAATCCACCCTCCCATGTCCACGTAGCCGTAGGCGCCGCCCGGTTGCTTTTTGTTCACGTTCAGACAGACCCCCGTATTGCGCTCCCGGCAAGCACGGCAGCGCCCGCAGGCAATATTGAAGGGAACCGACACAAGATCTCCGATGTTGATGAACAGGACATCCTTGCCTTTCTCAATGACCTCACCGGTAATCTCATGGCCAAGCACCATTCCTGTGGGAGCGGTTGTGCGCCCGCGCACCATGTGCTGGTCCGAGCCGCAGATATTTGTCGCGACAATTCTCAGAATCACGCCGTGCTCGATCGGCTTTCCCTCCGGATCCTGAAACTTCGGATAGTCGATGCTTTCTACCTGGACTTTTCCAGGACCTTCAAAAACAACGCCTCGATTGCTCGCCATCTCTTCACTCCTTCTTAAAAAGCGATACGCCTGAAGATCTACCGGCCGAAAGCCTCGGCCGCCGCCTCTGCCACCTCTTGGTCTTGCTTCCCCAGCCCGCCGCTCACACCAACCGCGCCGACAACATGGCCATCCCGCTTGAGCGGAATTCCACCGGCAAAGATCATAACCTTTCCATTGTTCGAGACGTGGATTCCGAAGAACTGATCGCCGCTTTGGGAGTTTTCTCCCAGAGCTTTGGTTTCGATATCAAATGCCCGTGCAGTGAAGGCCTTCTTTTGCGCGATGTCGATACTTCCGATCCACGCTCCTTCCTGCCTCTCGAACGCCACCAGGTTCGCTCCTGCGTCTACAACGGCAATGTTCATGGGAACCCCAAGTTTGTTAGCTCTTTCCTGCCCGGCGCGAATCACGCGCCGCGCCTCTTCCAGCGAAACGCCGAGTGCTCCTGCCATCTTTCTTCCTCCTTCTCCTGTTCTTGGATGCATTTAGGCCCGTCGGGCACACCTTGAGTTAGAGCGCGTAGAGCCCTGCGCACCCCCTGAAACTCCCAGCTCATTGGATGGTACGCAGTTCCCTCTTTGTCCTCGGAAGAGGCTAATTCGCCCTTGCTGTTTACAGTCGAACACCCACCGTTGTTTGAAGCCGTTGTTACGGATGGGAGTGAAATGGAGAAGAAGACCCAGCCAAAGAAGCATGCCGCTACCTCCTCCTGGATCCCAACAAGACGAACTGGCCCCCTCGGGGGCGGGAGGGAGCCGCTCCGCCTCAACCGGAGGGTTGATGGTTCTCATCTTTTTCGAGGAATGCGGGCAGCAATTCCGGTTGTTTTCGCATCCGTTTAGCCAGTGTGCCGAACGAGCGCAGTGAAACATGCCTTTGGAGGTGCAATGCCGAACGAATCTCTTTCCCCATCCCCAGAGGAGCCGGTGGTATTTACATCATGGAAGGACATAGCAGGGTATTTGGGGAAAGGGGTAAGGACAGTGCAGCGATGGGAGAAGGCCTTCGCCCTTCCTGTTCGCCGGCCCAAGGGGGTTCACCACAAGTCTGCAATCTTGGCGCACCGGTCGGAGCTCGACGCCTGGCTTGCATCGCGGTGGTTGTCACGAAGCCCGGAGATCTCCGATTTCGAGGTGCAGTGGGGTGATCCCATCCACGCCCCGTCGTCCGTAGCGGAAGCCATTGAGAATGCCAGGGCTTTGCGAAAGATGAACGGCATGCTGCTGCAGGCGATGACCCAGCAATTAAACTTAGTCAGGGAGCAATGCCGGAATTTGCGGTTGGCCCAGGCGCTGGGCGACGGGAACGACAGAGCCTCAGCGATGTCGGATTAATTTGAGGAACCCACCGTAGTGTCAGCTCATAGCGCCATTCCCCTCCGACGGTTTTGGGCAGCCGGAAAATGGGAAGAGCGTTTGGATCCGCTCGCCGGGGGTCAGTCATCCCAAACAAAACCCGGTTCACCTTTACCGCAAATCCAATTCGAACTCCTCGAATTTACTGAAACGATTCCCAGTATTCACTCATGTCATTCCCCGATATCAATCAAAATGAGTTCGCTGAGCAGGTGGAGCATTTAAGGCTCGAAATGATCGAGACGAAAAAACGTCTTGAATCGGTCATCGCGTCGCAACGGTCGATGGCAAGGGAGCTTGAGTTGGCTCACCAGGAGCTGCTCTCCGGGAATGAGCAACTGCGGATCGCAAACGAGAAGCTACGTGCGGCGCAAGAGGAGTTGGAGGCTACGAATCATGAGCTTGAGACATTCAGCGCGACCATCCCGAACCGCTCTCCATCAGAAGAAATATAAGCAGCCCTCCCTTCCGAGATTCTGAAGCTTCTGCGCTACTTCGATTTTCGATGAGGTGCCTTTCCTTGCTTGCGTGCGGCAGTTGTCGCATGCTGCGATAACGCGAGGCGGGATACGGTGCTCTTCGGCTCGCGCTGCATGGCTGCGAGGCGAGTGCGGCCTCGTTGGGTAGAGCCCTCTTCCCCGGATGCCGGGTCGGTCTGCCCCTTTTCGTAGTCGCGTTCAGATCGCCTCCGGGTAGCCTCGCTGGTCTTCCCTCGTGCGGGCGGCTTCAAGGGAATGCCGGCTCGCCGGGCTTTGCTCAAGCCGATAGCAATGGCCTGCTGCGGCGATCTTGCTCCGTGCTTGCCTTCGCGAACGTGTTCTATCTCTTCACGAACAAATTCCCCGGCAGCGGTAGAGGGCGACTTGCCTTCGCGCAGGTCTTTGGCAGCTGCCTTCGCGGTGGATTTGCTGGGCATCGATCACCTCCCAAACTGAGCTTCCTTTTGAGATGGCCCGAGCGATTCGCCAGATGCCCCGGAAGGAGCGCGCATTGAGGTTGGAGGCCCTGTCGCACGAGGCTGATTGCAGGGAAGAGAGCAGAGAATCGTCTCCCGGATCTCGACTCGCAGCTCAGCCTCGCGGTTTCAGCAATGGGTCTCAAAACCTCTCAGCTTCACGGTTCAGTCGGACCCGCGGGACGGGCAGGCCGAGGACGTGAGGCTTCGGACAGGATCTGATCAAACTCCGATCGAGGCATCTTCAACATCTCGGGATGGGCATCGATCCACTTGGAGAACCCGGCGTACTTCTGCGCGTTCCAGCCGCCTTCGAACTCTGCACCGTTTTTCCCTTGCTGATTCAGCTCGAAGTTGTACGCGTCTTGAAGGTTGGTGAATTCCGCCCGGCTGATTGCCGCCTCAGCCAACTGGGCAGGAATAAAGAGAACCCCATCCGTCTTGGCTAAAACCAGATCTCCCGGGAGCACGACAGCCCGCCCGACACGAATCGGAGCGTTGATCGCTGTCAATTCCATTTGCGCCCACGCTGAAGGATCGTAGCCCTTATAGAACCCATTGAAATTCGGGATCTCCCGGTTCTCTTCCTGATCGCGGATGCCGCCGTAAAAGACAAACCCCGTGTGGGTGTGCGCAGCGATTCCATTTCCGAGGTTGGAGCCGATCAGGGTTCCTTCCACAACCTTTCCGAAGCCGTCCGCGACATACACGTCACCAATTTGCAGTTCATTGATCGGCCAGCTATTGTTTCCGCTGACCCGACCCTCCGCTTTTCCTTCCGCGGCGATAGCCTTCGCCATATCCGGCCGCAGCGGCATATACTGCGCCGTCAGGGCGCGCCCCGCGAAGGGCTTCTCGATGTGGAGAGCCTGCCAATTTCCTTCGAACTGGTTTCTATAACCTTGCTGGCGCAGATATCCCCACACATCTTCGATCGACACATCCAAGGCTCGCTTGAGCAGATCATCCGGAACCTTCGGACGGCCATCCGGGAACCGGTCTCCCTTCCAGTCGGAGGTGTAGAACATCATTTGTTCCCGGGTCATCTTTACCTGAGAGAAGGCAGGCGTGATCCCGAGCACTGTGCAAGCCGTCACGGCGGCCAAAAGTATTCTTTTCATCGAACTCTCCTTAAAGGCTTCTATAGGTCGAACGTACGCTGCTCGAGACACAAGCGGCCCCGTGCATGGCGACTCACAACGGACCGATCGCCACAATTATTTATAGCTTTCACAGCAGCCTGGGGAAGCTGTTAAGCTTAATTTCCTACCCCTCCGCCCATCCGACGCCTGCCGTTTTGCATTCTTCCGGGCACATTCGTCGCTGACAGCACGGCCTGTATTCGCAATCGAAGTCGATGGTATATTGATGGACCTGTTATACCAGTCAGACGAAGGAAAGTGCCGGAGTTTCCCATGACAACGAAGATCGCATTGTTTGGAGCGGGCGGGAAGATGGGTTACCGTCTCGCCAGCAATCTGAAGGGGTCGGAGTTTGAGGTTCGCCACGTCGAACTCGATTCCGCGGGTCGGAAAAGGCTGAAGGACGGCCTTGGACTGGAGTGCGTTTCGGCAGATAAAGCCCTCGAAGGTGCAGAGGTGGTCATCCTCGC
>DASYYO010000406.1:0-3668 GCA_035933805.1 Acidobacteriaceae bacterium
ACGGCAGCGGTCTTTGCCATCTCCGGGCTTCCGCCGTTCTCCGGCTTCTTCAGCAAAGACGCCATCCTCTACCAGGCTTTTCTCTCCTCTACCGGTGGTCCTGTTCTATGGTTCGTTGGCCTGGTGACGGCATTGCTCACCGCCTTCTACATGTTCCGGCTCTGGTACCTCGCCTTCTTCGGAGCGAGCCGTGACAAAGCGGAGACCGGCGCGCATCATGCGCATGAGCCGCACGAGAGCCCCTGGATCATGCTCCTGCCGCTGGTTCTGCTGGCCGTGCTTTCGGTAGCCGGCGGCTGGATGGGCATTCCCCAGGCGCTGGGCGGAAGCGATCGCTTCTCTCACTTTCTGGAGCCTGTCGTTGCCGCGCGGGGCCACAGCTTCGAAGAGGTCAGGATTCTACTGAACGTGCAGGGGCCGGCGGCCGCCGCGGAGAGTTCGACTCCGCAGGCTCCCGCGAAGCCGGAGGGAACTCCGGGCCAGGAGCGGCTCTTCAGCCTTCTCTCCGTCGCCATGGCGCTGGTTGGCTGGTTCTTTGCCGACCTCTTCTACCGCCGCAGGCCGGGTCTGCCGGTGCAATTGGCGGAGCGCGCACGGGGCGCCTATTCCCTGCTGATCAACAAATATTGGGTCGACGAGATCTACTCCCGGCTCATCGTCGTTCCCCTTCTCTTTCTCTCCCGCATCGTGCTGTGGAACGTCGTCGATCGTGGAGTGATCGATGGCGGA
Organism: Acidobacteriaceae bacterium; assembly: GCA_035933805.1. GTDB lineage: Bacteria > Acidobacteriota > Terriglobia > Terriglobales > Acidobacteriaceae > PALSA-350. The sequence goes on from DASYYO010000406.1 coordinate 730, forward strand.
GGACAGATCGCCGCGGGCGGGGCGCGCGGTCTGGGATCGCTCGTGCAGCGCGTGCAATCAGGAAACATCCGCTCCTATGCCGGATGGCTTGCTCTCGGCGCGGCAGCTCTCCTGCTGGTTACGTATTTCGGCTTTGCCTTGCATCTTTAGAAAATTCAGGACGACCCAGGAAACTCTTGTGTTGAACGATTCGATCTTGACGCTAGCGACCTTAATACCGGCTGCCGGAGCCGTGGTCGTGGTTTTGCTCCCGCGGCGCGGACGCGTCATTCAGTGGTTTACGCTGCTGGTCTCGCTCCTTTTCTTTGCGCTTACGCTGCAGCTTCCCGCGCACTACGTCTACGGCCACCCGGGCTTTCAGTTCGAACAGAACCTCCCTTGGATCGCTAGCCCCAACATCCGTTATCACGTGGGCGTGGACGGAATCTCACTCTGGCTGGTGGTGCTGACCGGCTTTCTCGCGCCGCTTGGAGTGCTGGCTTCTTGGAAGGCGATCGAGCATCGCACCAAGGAGTTCTACTTCCTGTTTCTGCTCCAGCAGACGGCCATGGTCGGCGTCTTTGTCGCCCTCGATCTGTTTCTTTACTATGCCTTCTGGGAGCTGACGCTGGTGCCGATGGCGATCCTCATCGCGATGTTCGGCCGCGACCGCGGCGCGCCTGCTGCGCTCAAGTTCTTCGTCTACACATTCCTGCCCTCCGCGCTCCTGCTGGTAGGCATTCTCTGGCTGTACGCCCGGACCGGTACCTTCGATTTTGTTCAACTGCAGTCCAGAGTCGGCGATCATTCGCTCTTCTCCGCGGCGGATCTCTCCTGGGTCTCGCTGGCCTTCCTGGTGGCCTTTGCCGTAAAAGTTCCGGTCTTTCCCCTGCATGGCTGGCTGGGAGACGTCTTCAGTGAAGCGCCCACCGCCATGGCGATGGTGGTCGCCGGTAAGCTTGGCCTCTACTCGATTCTGCGCTTCAACCTCGGACTCTTTCCCGAGCAGTCGCGGCAGATGGCTCCCTGGATGATCGTTCTGGCGGTGACCGGCATCCTTTACGGAGCGCTGGTCGCGCTGGTGCAGAAGGATATGAAGCGCCTGGCCGCGTACTCAACGCTCAGCGGCCTCAGCTTCTGCGTCCTTGGCATCTTCAGCTTCGCGGTTTCGGGACTCGATGGCGCGGTCTATCAGACTGTGAATGAAGGCATCATCGGGGCCGCACTGCTGCTTCTTCTCGGCTTTCTCTACGAACGCTATGGAACCTACCAGATCTCCGCTTACGGCGGTCTGGCCGCGCGCATGCCGATGCTGGCGACCCTGTTCGTCATCACCTCGCTCGCCCTTGCGGGTCTTCCCCTGCTGAATGGCTTTGTCGGCGAGTTCCTCATTCTCAGCGGAAGCTTCGCCGGCCATATTGGCTGGGTGGCTGCGGCGACCGTGGGAGTGATCCTGAGCGCGGCATATATGCTCGGCCTGGTGCAGAACGTCTTCTATGCCGGCGAATCGGAGATGGTGCGGGAGGAGCGGCGGCCGGATCTGGGCTTCCGCGAACAGGCCGCACTGTGGCCCGCGGCGCTGCTGATGCTGGCCATGGGAATCGCTTCCCCCTGGTGGATGCGCGCGATCGACGAAGCGGCCGGCAGGCTGGCTCAGCCGGCAGTACAGACCTCCGCCGCGGCGCTTCCCGGCATGGCGGAGAAGCAATGAAGAAGCATGGAACGGAAGCGCAGGAGCGTCCTTCCGGCCAAGGCTTCCTTATCAGGGATCTATCGACAGGAGAAATGCTCTAGTGTCGCAGCTCTACCGAATCTTGCCTGAGGTTTTGCTCACCATCACCGGCGTGCTGATCATGCTGATCGAGCCGATGATGCCGCGTGGCGCGAGCCGCAAGCCGATCGGGCTGCTCGGAGTGGCCGGCGCCGCCGCCGCTCTTCTGGCCAGCGTCTGGCAGCTGCATCTGCCCCCGGGAACCGCCTACTTCGGCGTCGTCCAGACCGATGCCTTCAGCGGCTTCTTCCATGTGCTCATCACGGCCATCGTGCTGATGGCTCTGCTGATCGCGCTCGACAGCATCGACGGCAAGACGGAGAATACCGGCGAGTACTATGCGCTGATCGTCTTCGGCGCGGTCGGCATGTGTCTGATGACCAGCGCCGTCGAGCTGCTGCTCGTCTTCGTCAGCCTGGAGATTTCATCCATCTCAACTTATATCCTCGCGGGCTTTCGCAAGCGCAGCGGCAAGAGCCCCGAGGCGGCGCTCAAGTACTTTCTTCTCGGCTCCTTCGCCACGGCTTTCTTTCTCTTCGGCATTGCCCTGACCTTTGGCGCCACTGGCACGACCAACATCGGGGAAATTGCCGCGATGCTGTCACGAAGCTCCACGCCGGGCTTTGCCTATATTGCCATGGCGATGATCCTGATCGGCCTCGGCTTCAAGGTCTCCGCCGCTCCCTTTCATGTCTGGACGCCCGACGTCTACGAAGGCGCGCCTTCCCCGGTGGTCGCGCTGATGTCGACGGCTCCCAAAGCTGCTGCCTTCGCCGTGCTCCTGCGCATTGCCTATGGCGCCTATCCGCAGCTGCACGCACAGTGGTTTCTCCTCATCTGGCTGATGGCAGCCATCTCAATGACGGTGGGAAACCTGGGAGCGCTGCGCCAGCAGAATGTCAAGCGCATGCTTGCCTACTCTTCCATCGCCCATGGAGGATACCTTCTGGTTGCCTTCACCGCGCTCTCCCGCCAGGGCATGGCAGCCGCGATCTTCTATACCGCCGTCTACGCGGCGAGCAATGTTGGAATCTTTGCCGTCATCAGCCACGTCGGCGGCTATGAGGACAGGCTGCTTTCGATCGCCGACTATCGTGGACTGGGCTATCGCTCGCCTCTGCTGGGCGGCTCCCTTGCCCTCTTCCTGCTCTCGCTGATCGGCATTCCCTTCACCGCGGGATTCTTCGGC
>DASYYO010000457.1:0-60663 GCA_035933805.1 Acidobacteriaceae bacterium
CGAACCTCGCCTCGCCGGGCGCCATCCCACGTTCTACGTAGTCCTGAATCGCCAGCCGAAGATGTGCTTGCAACTCTTCGTTCAAATCGTTCTTACGGCGCCTGAACAATCCGGACAGCATATTCATGCCGTACCTCCTTCCGGCTCGTGATCCATGACAGAGGCCATCGCCTGAACGATGCGTTGCCAGCCTTCCAGGTTCGGATGCCAGTTGTCTTTTCCGGCCGCCGTGATGCGGCAGACCTTGGCGCGCGCTGGTTGCTTTCTGTCTGCTTCCACTCAGAATGCACTTACCCTTGCCGCTCCAGCCGATGATGTAGACACTCTACTCCCATCGAATCCAAAGTGTCTATTCCAGCGGGCATGGCGGGGACGCGGCGATGTCGCGGCCGGAACGAACACGGCGTGCGGAGCCGGTTGGATCGCTGCCGCAAAATCGGGCCGGGACGCACGGCGTTTTCCCTTTCCTACGGTGCGGGCGACGGACTAGATTTGCAGGATCATCTTTACGGAAGCGAAGGGCAGGTCAAAAATCATGCGATCCAGAACGTTTCAATTGCTTTTCGCAGGCGCCGGAATCGCCGTTCTCCTGGCTGCCGGTACTGGAGGTGTTGCGCAGACCACGCCGCGCCGGTCCCTTCTGGCGCTTTCCAAGCGCAACCACACGCTAGCCATCGTGGATCCGCAGAATCTGCAGGTCGTCGCCCGCGCTCCCGTCGGTCCGGATCCCCATGAGGTGATCGCATCCTCCGATGGGAAGACGGCTTATGTCTCGATCTATGGCGGCGGCCGTTACCATGCGATCTCCGTGATCGACCTGGCCGGGCAGAGAGCGCTGCCCGATATCGATACCGGAGCCTTGAATGGCCCGCATGGACTCGCCTTCGTGGGAGGAAAGCTCTGGTTCACGGCGGAAGGGGCAAAGGCGATCGCGAGATATGATCCTCAAGCTGAGCGGGTCGACTGGATCATGGGAACAGGCCAGAACCGGACGCACATGATTTACGTGACTCCGGACGAGAAGCAGATCTACACGACCAACGTCAGCTCCGCAACGGTCAGCATTCTGGAGAGGGTCACTCTGCCGCCGATGGGGCCGCCTCCGGGAATGCGGCCGCCACAGGGCGCCGCGCCTCCTCCACCGGGAGGGAATCCGCCGCGCACGGATTGGAGCGAGACTGTCATTCCGGTCGGCAAAGGGGATGAGGGATTCGATGTATCACCGGATGGACGCGAGCTCTGGACGGCGAATGCGCAGGACGGCACGCTGTCGGTCATTGATCTCACGAGCCGGGCGGTGACCGCGACGTTAGAGGCCAAGACCTTCGGTGCAAACCGGTTGAAGTTCACTCCCGATGGAAAGCTTGTGCTGATTTCAATGCTGGGAGGCGGCGATCTGGTTATTTATGACGCGGCGTCTCGCAAGGAATTCAAGCGGGTGAGGATCGGCCACGGGGCGGCTGGCATTCTGATGGACCCGGCGGCCAATCGTGCTTTCATTTCCTGCGGACCTGACAACTACGTCGCTGTATTGGACTTGAAAACACTGGAGGTGACAGGGCACATCGACGTTGGCGGCGAGCCGGACGGCCTTGCCTGGGGGGTGGTCCCTTGAGCACGCTTTTCCAAAGAAACGAAGCGAGAGCCGAGAATACAAGCGCGCATGCCATCGGGGCGAGAATTGGCCAGGAAGCTTGAAGAATCGGCAAGAGAGCGCAGCAGGCGCCAGTGGCGGACACGTTGATCATGAGACATTCGCCGTTCCTGCTGTAAGCCAGACGCGATCAGCTCCGCCGTCCATCCTTCAACTCTTTCGCATCGCACCATTCTTCCGTCTTAGCTGCCCTGAAGCGGCAATTGGATAAAGAACCGGCTGCCTTCTGTCTCGACTCGCGTTGCGTCAGATCGAGCTGCCTTCCCTCACGTGTCGTCCGGCGGGTAGCAATGTCGATACGGAGATCCGCGAGATGCAGTTGCGACGGAGGCTTCGCATCTGTTCGGCGCAGCAGGGCCCGAATGCGGGCCAGCAGCTCGGGCAGGGCAAAAGGCTTGACCAGATAATCGTCCGCGCCTGCATCGAGGCCCAGAACGCGATCCTCAACTGCGTCGCGAGAGGTAAGAATCAGCACCGGACAGGCGACCCCATGCCCGCGAAACGAGCGGAGCAGCTCCAGGCCGCTCTGCCCGGGCAGCATGAGATCGAGAAGCACCAATGAGAAGACATGGCTCTTCAAAAGGCTCTCGGCTTCCTTCCCGTCAGATGCCAGGGACGCCGAAAAGTTATGCTGGGCCAGTTGTTGGGCAACCATGGCCGCCAGTTTCGGCTCGTCTTCAACGACTAAGATGCGCATGATTGGTGGCCGAATCCTCAATTCAGGCAGATGCGTCTCCGCAGGAAATTGAGTATAAGGCGTTCCTCAGATGTAAGAGAAATGTAAGGAATGGAAGTGCCGCCCCGGTGCTCTACTTTGAAGCAGAGGACGCGCCGGAGCAAACTTATGCTTCATGCAATCGCAGGGACTAAGGGGCTGGCATTGGCATTCATTCTCGCGCAGGGCGCGATCGCCGGCCTTTCCCAAGGTGCGGCAGGATGGAGGATGCCTCCGGACACAGCGATACCGGTTCAATTTACGCGCACATTGAGGGCCGGCAAAGCCCGGCCCGGAGACCCGGTCTACGTTAAAACGATGCAGATCGTCCACCCGGGACCTGGCCGTGACCTGCCTAAGGGGTCCATCATCTCAGGAGTGATTGTCGAAGCAAAGCCCCTACAGAGAGGCCTCAGCGCATCCGTACTGTCTTTTCGATTCGATCGGATAGAGACAAGCGAGGGGGTTATCCCGGTGCATCTTTATTTGCGGGCGCTCGCAAACGCGAGTGATTCGGAAGATGCCAGCGGCCCGGCGCCCCCGGCCGACATGAACCTCTCCGGGACGCGAGCCCTGATCGGCGGTGATCGGGTTACCCCGTTCCAGCGCGACGTACTTCAAGCGGGCGCCGAGGAGGGCGGAGATCCGGTGGGCGAGAACCTGAAAGGCGGTGTATTTGAGCGCCTTCGGCCTGCGCAGGCCATGGATGGCATAAATCGGATGACTTGCGGCGGAACCGCCACAGAGCAATCCGTCGCCATCTATTCCGGGGATGCCTGCGGATTGTATGGGTTGAGCACGGTCTATCTGGCGCATGCCGGCAAGCGAACGAAAGGCATCATTGAGTTGGAATCCAAGTTCCATAACGTTATTCTTTATTCCTTGAGCACCGCTTTACTGCAGGTCGCAACTGAGGAGGACGATCCAACGTCTGGCAGATAGCCGCCATCTTTTGCGGTTCGTGTAGGCTTGCAGGCGCGGGATTGACCTCCCCGCGGGCGAGCGTCTCGCGCACCTTTTGCTGCGGTTGAGGAGGACGGAAATATCGTGGGGTTTGGCCGGTCGCTTGTTCGAGTCGCACTCTCGGGCGTGATTGTCTGTTTTTCGCCCACAATCTTTGCAGCTCCGGCGACGTTTGTCACCGCCCTGCCCGTTGCTCAAAATCAGGCGCTGGTGCGCTTCAATGTACAGCCGGCACTCGGCAACAGCGGCTACAGAAGCCTGCAATTCCCGGTGAATGTAGGTTATGGAGTAACTCCAAGCTGGGCACTCTTCGTAAATATAAATGAAGGGTACGTTCATCTGGACCATAACCAGGCATCAGGAGGAACGGGCGACCTGCTTATCTTTCTTCGCAACACCCTCTATAAGGTTGACAAGCCGAAGTCAACCTTTCGAGTTGCTCCGCTGGTGGGGGTTTCCTTGCCCACGGGTGGGAATCAAAGGATGATGAACGGAGCCATAGCTCCCGGAGAATTGCAAACAGGATCAGGAACATTTGATCCCTATGCTGGAATCACCAGCGGCTATAATACGCCCCGATATGGAGCTGCGCTCGATGCCACCTGGAGATACAATCCGATTGCCAACTCGGGCTACAGCCCTGGGACTCAGCTTCGGGCGGACGGTCAGGTAGAGTTCACGCTGCTTCCGTTGCATCTCCCCGACGAGGGGCTGCCCAATCTTCTGCTTCTGTCGCTGGAGGCTAACTATGCGCAGAATGCAGACGCCCACATAGATAGAGTTCGTTCCGAGTCCGCCAACAAGATTTTCAGCCAGGATGCGATCTTTGAGATCGCCTCGCTTCATTGGGAAGCTGGCGCGGGAGCACAATTTCCTGTGATGGAGGATTTTATGTCCCCTGCCGCTGTCAAAGAGCATGTTGGGTTTTACGCCTTTTTCGAGTATTACCTCTCGACCCCAGGATGGCGGCATCGAAAGAGGAAGGAGTGACATGCGTGCGCGGCGATCTATCCTTTGGTGGGCCTCTGTACTGCTCGCCATTCCATCCCCTCTTCAAGCTGTGGATCCGACTTCATCGGCCGAGATGAGCCGTGTGTCCGCGACGCTGAACGGCGTTTTTTCCCCCCGTGGATTCTTCAACATTCTGGTTCCGCTGGAAAAGATCGAGGGGGTAAGAGCAACGAAGCTCGACCTGAAAAAGTCGCTGATCACAATCGATTTCGATCCGGGAATTTCAGTGACTCGCGCAGAGATGCGGCAGGTTATGGTAGATGCCGGGTACAGGCCCGGAGCGGTTACGATTCAACACCTGCCGGTGGCCAAGGCATCGGAAACGGGGCCAGGATGGATGCTCGTCAAGCATCCACATTCAAGGCATTCGGTGATTCGCTGGTTCCAGACAAACTTCTAGCGAAGCAGCGCTCGACAGCTGTGCGCAAACCATTGTCTTTTCCATCAGTCAAAGCAGCTTTATCTGACGGCTTCGTTCCACTCCGCTGCGCCACGCTGCAAAAGGGCTGCGCGATCTTCGGGCAGAATCCAGCGCTGCGCCACCAGAGCGTCCACTGCTTTTGTGTATCGCGCGAGATAGTCGTCGCGGCCAGCATAGCGCTCGGCAATGGAGCGGCGGGGATCGCCTGAGTGGGCGCGTGTTTGCGCGGTCTTGGGAAAAGGCACGAACTCACCTTGAAGACTCACGCGCTGGTCCGGCGCGCCAATCGAAGGATCGCGAAGATTCCAGCCTGCATAGGTTGCCAAAGGAACCGTAATCTCGGGCAAGCGCACGCCATCGCGCTCGTTTCCGTCCGCATCGACCTGCGGCACCAGAACGGGGAAGGGCGCTCCAACCTTCGGCGGCTGCAAGCTCAGGATGCCGTGCTGCCACTCCGGCCCGAAATCCATCCGATACGCTCCGTTCGCCTCATGCGGCCGATGCACACCTGGTATCGTCGGAAACTTGTACGCGCCGAGCGGCACGAGCGTCCGATCTGCAATCTTCGGATAACTGCTCGACGGAGGAGGCGTTCCCTTCCGCACCCACGCATCCATGTTTTCGATCATCGCGCGCCAGAAGTATCGAATCGGCAGCGGAGACTGGGGCTCTTGTCCAAAGGTGTCGCCTGTTCCCCGCTGGGCAGGGAATGGGCCCGAGGCATGTTGCAGTCCGGTGAAGTGATAAATGCGCACGTTGTCCGAAATGGCTGCGTCATGTTTGCCGTCAGCTGAGGTGTGAATCAGCGAAGCCGCGCGGCCCCAGTATTCATAGGACGTAAAAGAGAAGAAGATCTTCGGCGTCACCCTCTCTGCGGCCGCGTGATCGAGTAGCCCGCCTGTCTGGCCGGTAATGGGGTCTCGCTCGGGTAAATCTGTAAAAGGAAAAATGTCTATGGGGAAAAAGATCGACGAGGTGGGTTCCGCATCGCGTGAGGGCTGTGCAAAGCGATAGTTGAAGCTGCCCCGGCCGGCGCCTGCCACATGCGCCAGCACGCCGTCCAGCGCCATGCGGTCATCTTCGTCCGCGTTGAATCCCTCGTAGAGAAAGTCGCGAAGAAAGCGGCCGTCCTGCGAGATGCCCAGCCCATAGACGCGCTCCGCGGGAGTTACGGCATCAGACGCATGCTTGGCATAGGAAGCAAAATCACGAATGGCAGCAAAGCCGCCACCTGCGACCACGGGATCGACAACAACGTAGACGTACTCGTAAATCTTGCCGGGCTGAAAGCCGCCCTTCAGATGAATAAAGCGATCACTCGCGACAAGCTTGCCGCCTACGGTATGCGCAAACCTCCACTGTGTGCGTGGAATCACCCTGCGCTGTCCCTCGCGGGTATCGCGAACCGTGAGCATGTTGCGTGTGTCATCGGGTACGGCAACCGGGTACTCCGTGCCGCCCATGCGGCCCAGAATCAAATGACCAAGAGGAATCTCTGCCATGACCCTGGAGGGCATCAGGTCGCCGCGCAGCAGCCCCGTGATCGTCTTGCCATGCTCCTTTGCAATGGGAGCAACGAATCCCAGCGCGTCCGGCCCCGGAGCATCCCATTGCCAGCCCAGACTCACAATGGTGTAGCCATTGCGAAGCAGCCACGCATCTCCCGCGTCGTTCTTCACGTCCCAATCGCCGCCATCCGCAAGCGCAATCAGGCGTCCATGTCCGCGATTGGGGACCTCCAGAATCATCGAGCCGTTCCCCTTCTTCGCGTCCTTTGGACGGACCGCGATGAAGTCTGAAGTGAATTCCACGGCCCCATCTTTCAGATTCACGGCATTCTTCAAATCAACGATGCACTGGTTGTGCGGGTTTGCTGCTGCAAGCGAGAAGATCACGCGTCCGGTGATTCTTTCATAGGCTCCGGCACCTCCGAAAGGCTTGCCGTTCAGCACGTCCGTGCGCGAAAGCACCTCCACGCGTACGACGCGGGCGCGAAGGGGAACTACATTCAGAGCCAGAAGCAGGATGAGTATTACCCACGGACGGCGCATGCAAGGAAGCGTAGCACCCCGCCACGTCTTTTCCAAAGACGGTGATCTTCGTGCGCTGGACTTGCCGCTGCACCGCGCGGAATGCTGCCAATCAGAGCCTTATCTCCGGCCGTCCAAACCGGTTCCATTCTGCCCATTTCATCTCCGCTTCATCTTCGCTTCATTCCGCGACAACACTATGAATTTACATTCCAGAAGAGTTCCATCGTTCGCGTGAGCGGAGAGGCGCCCTCTCCGCACCGCGCCAAAGTAACAGCGTCTGCGCCGCTCTCCGCCGTGGGAAGACTTCGATTCTGTTCTTAAGTTCACAATCGCGCTTTCATCGGCTCCATGACCTTACCCGGGGTTTGCCAAGCGAACCCAACTTGCTTTCAGGAGTTATTACGTGTCTACCCGAATACGATTCACATTGATCCTCTTGATTTCGCTTGTCTCCTTTGCCGCCCGGATCGCTCTATGCCAGTCGAATGCAGTCGACGGCGCTGTCGATGGCTATGTGCATTCCGCCTCCGGAGATGCACTGAATGCAGCGCAGGTAACCCTGCTGAATGTGAATACAAACATCTCGCAGAAGACAGCGACGGACGATCAAGGCTATTACCGTTTTCCCCTGGTACAGGTGGGGACCTATCAACTCTCGGTTACCGCGCCGGGATTCGACACCTACCTGCAAAACGGCATCGTGCTCACGGTGGGGCAGACGGCGCGTGTTGACGCCACAATGCGCATCGGCGCGGTGAGCGAGACCGTCGCGGTGGTGGCGGAGAGTCCGATGATGGAGACGAGCAGTGCCGTTGTCGGCAGCGTGCTCGGCCGCAAAGAGGTCTCCGATCTGCCGATTCCCTCGCGCAATCTCTTCAACTTCCAACTGCTTTCGCCGGGCGTCATTGGACTGCCGTCGAGCGCCTTCGGGACCACGCAGTTCACCTTTGGAGGGGCCGAACGCTCGCAATGGAATCTGGATGGCCTGGATAACTCCCAGAAGGAATACAACCGGCAGATCCGCCTGATGATCGTTACGCCGGAGGCGGTCGAGGAGACGCAGACCCTCTCAAGCGGCTATTCGGCTGAATTCGGGCGCGCCGCCGGCGGGCAGGTAAACGTCATTCTCAAGTCCGGCACCAATGACGTCCATGGCTCCGCGCTCTATCAGTATCGTCCGTACGATCTGCAGGCGATTCCCACTCTGGCCTCCGTGAACCCGCCTTCGAGAAGCTGGCAGGACGGAGCCTTCACTCTGGGCGGCCCCATCAAGAAAGACAAGATCTTCTACTTTTTGCAATACGAACTGAATCCCTACACTCTTCCAACGCCCATCACCATCAGTGCATCGAACGCCGCCGCGCTTGGGCTGCCTGCCAGCCAGACCGGCTACTCACCTTTTGGCGAAACCTATCAGTCGCTCATGGGCAAATTCACCTACACTCTGGGAGCCAAGAATACGGGCTACTTCCGCTTCAACCAGTTCACCAACCATCAGCCCGTTACTGCCGGCGGCCTGACGATTACCAACGCGGGCACGAACTTTAGCGATCATATGAACGGCGGGGGCGCCCAGCTCGCCACGGCGTTCAGCAGCAACCTTCTCAATGAACTCCGTTTCGGGATTAGCCAGCGCGATACGGCAAATTCCCCGGCAGCCCTGAATCAACCGGGCGGTGCGCTCATCAACATCACCGGCGTCGCGGAAATCGGATACAACCCGCTGTCAAAGCAAAGAACCACCGAGCGTAGCGTCGATGGCATCGACAACGTCACCTACACCCACGGCCGCAGCACCTGGAAGTTTGGCACCGAGATCGAAAACACCTTCTTCAACCGGGTTGCGCCAATCAACCGCACCTTCACCTTTGGCGGGCTCGCGGCAGACAACGGGCGGCCGGCTATCAATCCCCTGAACCAATATCTCAAAACTGTATCCGGAGCGATCGATCCTGCTACTGGTCGCCCATATACCTATACCTACTTCAACGAGGATGGCGGGAACCCCAAACTGACTACCAGCTTCAACTTCCTCAACTTTTTCGCCCAGGATGAATTGCGCCTGACGCCAAGACTGCTGCTCAACGCTGGCATCCGGTATGAGGCGATTCTATTCCCTGGCTTCGACCCACAAGCGCCTGACCCGCAATCGCGAAAGGTCAATAATGATTATTCTGACGTAGCCCCCCGCATTGCTTTGACGTACTCCCCGGGCGACAGGCAGAAGACGGTAGTTCGTGCGGCTTATGGCCTCTACTATGACATCCCGGGATTGAGCACGTTTTATAGCGCCGCGCAGACAAACGGCGTTACCTTTCTCAGTTATCAGGTTGCAGGCGCAGCGGCGGGCGCTCCAGTCTTCCCGAATATTCTGGATATCGCCAATCCAAGCTTTGCGGTCAAGCCGAATATCAATGCCTTTGATCCGAATTTTCACAATGCATACCAGATTCAAGCCAATCTTCAGGTCGAGCGCGAGCTCACCAGCGACATTCTGGTAACGCTCGGCTATCTCTTTGCCGGAATGCGCCACGGGGTCTATACAGCAGAGATCAATCTTGGAGCGCCCACCGGTGCGTTAGCCGATGGGCGGCCAGTCTTTGGCGGCCCCAGGCCAAACACGCAGTTCAATCAGATCAATGTGGTCCATTCCGGGGCGAGCACCAACTTTAACGGACTCTTTGTCAATCTAACCCGCCGCCTGAATCGCGGAGTGGAATTCGGAGTCAACTATACCTTCTCGCATGCGCTCGCCAATAACATTGGCGAAGGCGGTGCTGGAGAAGACCCCACCAACCTGAATCGCGATTATGGAAACGCGGATGACGATGCGCGCCACAACTTAGTCTTGCAGGGCATTCTGGAACCCCAGATAAACGAGGACAAATTCAAGTGGATCAATGGATTTGAATTTACCTCGACTTACTTCTACAACAGCGGCTTCCCCATCAATGAGGTCTCAGGCACGGATCTGAACAAGGACGGAATCCTGAATGACAGGCCTCTGTTCGTGGCTCGCAATAGCTTTCGCGGACCCGGTTTATCGGAGGTTGATGCTCAGCTGATGCGGAATTTCAACTTCGTCGAGCGCTACCATCTCTCTGTTTTCGGAGCCGCGGAGAATCTCATGAATAGCAGCAATGCCAACTGCAACACGGCCAGCGGCTGTACTGGTGCGGTGGTCCACACGGCGGGCGCTTCCGATTTCGGGCGCGTTATCTCCGCACGGACCTCGCGCAATGTGCAGGTCGGGCTCAAATTTAACTTCTAGAGCGGTGAGTCATTCATTCTTCACCGTGCATTCGTGAATGTGGAAACATGAACGATGCCGAATCACCGGCGGATGAATGACTCACCACACCGGCTTCGCGGAAGGTCTGGAGGTTCAGTTGGCAGCTTCGCCCTAAGGAAGGGTGCCCCGGGTTCGCGTCCGCATACGTGGGCCTATGTAGCATCCCTTCCTGTTTGCATGCTGTGAAGTCCCAGCTCTCAAAGGCGGGGAATCGGGCATGCCGGTCTGCACCTTGCATACCGCATTTCGAAGAAAAGCACTCGAAGGAGAGCACAATGCAGTGGAAGATGAGACGGCGCATTGCGCTTGCGCTTTGCTCCGTGATTCTGGTTCCCTCCTGCGGTTGGGCCTGGGGAAAGCGCGGTCATTCTGTGATCGACAGCGCTGCCCTCCATGCTCTGCCCGTTGACGGCCCTGTGTTTCTTGAGAGTTATACCGACTGGATCGCGGCCAACGCGGGCCTGCCCGATACCTGGCGCTCGGCCTCGGAGCCATTTCTCAAAATCGACGAGGACCCAAACCACGGATGGTTCCGCGAAGAGTTTGCCTTCATGCCGGACAAGGATGTACCCCGCTCACGGTATGAGTTCGTGCTTGCTCTTTATAACCAGTACCTCAAGATCCGGACCTCCGATCCCGAGGGCGCAGCGCAGATGAATGTCCGCTGGACGGGGACGCTTCCCTACGCGGCGGTCGAGGGCTACGAGCGTCTCGTCTCCGGGATGCGGCTGCTGCGGAGGGACCGCGCGCAGAAGGAAGATACGCGCTTTGTTGAGATGGACTGCGCCTTCTACGTGGCGCGGCTTGGGCACTATATCGGGGACGGCGGGCAGCCCCTGCACGACACCATCTACCACGACGGATGGACCGGGGCCGATCCGCAGGGCTATACCCGCGATCCAAAGATTCACGGAAGGTTTGAAAGCGGATTTGTCGATGCGATCGATCTGAAGCCAGAGGATATCGCAGGCAGGATCGGCAAGTTCCAGGCGCATGGCGATGTATTCGATGCGCTGCTCCAATATCTGGATACCGCCGGAAGTCATGTGGAAGAGGTCTACCAGTTGGACAAACGGCATGCTTTTGACAATGCCGCCGACCCACAAGCCCGTGAGCTGGTCTATGAGCGGACTTCGGCAGCGGCGGAGATGCTCCGCGACCTGATTTGCATGGCGTGGCAGGAGAGCGGAAGCGCAGCCGCTCCGCAGTCGAATCCATTGGACCCGCACAATCCGCAGTACAACCCTGCGACCGGTTCCGCTCCCGCTCCACTTTCACCGCCAGTGGCTCGATGATGCGGATGCCCCCCATCCCCCGGTCGAGACCGGCGATCGTTCAACATCTTGGACTCGCCAGGACTCAAGAGTGAGACTCTGGCGTTCGGAACAGGCCGCTCGCTTTTCTATCTCAGGAGACTCTCGCGCCGATGCGATCCCATGTCTTAGGATGCCTATGCTTCGCAGCGTCCATCCTCACTCCGTGCAGCTATGCGGCCGCGGCTCCAGCCCGGCTTCCAGTGAGAGCCCCGCTGCCCCTGCACTCCCCGGTCGAGGATAAGCTCTTTTACCTGCTCTCTGCCATTACATCGGATTCTCAAGTTCGCAGTGCATTGGGGACCGATGCCGGTCTTCGTGAAATCGCCGCGGAGCGCGAGGACTCCGTGCAACTGGCCCTGCAGAGATGCAAAGAAGATGTTGTCTGTACCCTGGAGCCGCTGCTGTGGAGCGACGAGGAGATCCATGCGGTATCCCTGGCGCTGCGCAGCCTTTACAACAGCAATCCCGCGGTGCAAGCGCTGGTCGAGGGGACGATACGGCCAAGCGGAGCCTACGTGCTCGACCAGAGCCAAAGCGGAGAAGATTTGCTGGCAAGCGCGTGGGAGTCGTCCGCTCGCGGCATCGATCGCATTCTGAGCGTCTATGGAGAAGGCGCTGCGCCGCGCTATCCCAAGATCGATGCCATCTCGTTTGATCTTCAATCGGAGCAATTCAAGCAACGCGTCCAGTCTCTTGTCAGGGATGTAGCGGCTCCGCAGTCCGATTCGGCGGCTCTTTTCGAACCATCGCTGAAAGTCGCGCTGCAACTGCTGGCTATGAATCATCGCGACGAAGCAGGGCGCTTTGAGCCAATGGAGGCCGGTGAGAACAAGGCGGCGGTTCGTGCGATCCGGTCCATTCCATGGAGCAGGTATCCCTACTCGGTCATCGTTGTTCCCGGGGCAGGCCCGAACGATCCGGAGGTCGCTCTTTCAGAGGCTGGACGCAAGCGCATCGCGCTGGCAGCCGAGCGCTACCATGCCGGCCAGGCCCCGCTGATTCTCGTCTCAGGCGGCTTTGTCCATCCTGCCCAGACGCGGTTCTCCGAGGCCATTGAGATGAAGGATGCTCTGCTCCGCGAGTACCAAATTCCCGAAGCTGCGATCCTGGTCGATCCGCATGCCCGTCATACGACGACCAACCTGCGCAATGCCGCCCGCGAGATGTATCGCTATAACATCCCTCTGGAGAAGCCAGGCTTGATTGTGAGCGACGCCTCACAGATAGGCTACATCCATAGTAAGTTGTTCGCGGACCGCTGTTTGAAGGAGCTTGGCTATCTTCCGTATCAGATCGTTCGGCAGATATCGGATACCGAGTTAGCATTTCGGCCAACGGTCGAATCGCTGCAAGAGGACCCCATCGAGCCGCTGGATCCGTAACCTGCTGCCGGCAATCACGGCCGCGGTCACGGCGTTCCGGATAGAGATGAAGGCCGTGCGCCGGGCCCTGCGTAGCCGTTCTACCAACGAACGGCCACGCGGAATCCTTTCAGATTGTGCCGGGCATGTGGCACCCCGCACGCTGAAGCTCTCACTTTGCCGTACCGTGCACCTCGACGAGCGCTCGAACTTCGAGAATCAGTTACGAGCAAGCTGCCGGCGGCATCCCCGTGTTGTCCGGAGCGGTTCGAGCCACTGCTGTCTAATTCAGCTCCACAGGCACCCTCAATGAGACCTCCTGAAGTAGTGGTTGGGTGCGCCCGGCGTGGAGGCGCTGCCGGCGACCTGCGCTTCGCCGGCATGCTCCCGGGTCAATGCAGCGGTGAGGGTGATGCCGGTGCCGGCGACCTGCGCACCGGCGGCGTGAGCAAAAGTGAGCGGCGCGGCGACGGTAATTGTGGCGGCGCGTCTGTCGATGGAGACGACCTCCGCCGTCTCATGGTTCGCCTCGCTGTCAATGGTGATGGTCTGGCCGGCGCTGAAGCCTGTCAGGCTGGCGACAGGAATGACGGTCGCGCCGGCGATGGTGGCAGTGCCCAACGTGGTAGCGCCTGGCGTGCCAACGGTCGCGATGACGGCTGTCTCGAGGTTCGCGCCCGTATCAATCTTGATGGTCTGGCCGGCGTCAAAGCCTTCCACGCTGGCGACTTTGATATTGGTCGCGCCTGCGGGCGAAGCGGCTAACATCGCTGTGGCGGGCGCGGTCAGGAAATCGATGCAGTTACTGTCGGTGTCGGCGCCGTCCGGGAAGCGGCCCGCGCTCGTATTGGACCCGTGGGCGGCCGCGGCACCTGGCCCGAAGCCCATGGTCGAGCCGGGCGCAGTCACGCGGCAGCCACTCTGTCCTGATCCGGAGGTGGCCTGATACCCCTCGGCGGCCCATGGGTCGACGAGCCCGCCATAGTTGAGGCTGTCGACCACCATGTCAGAGGCGTCACGCAGCACCATGCTGCCTTCTCTGACGGGAAGGGTGCGGCCGAAAGAGGGAGCGTTGGTGATGAACTCCGGGCCACCGAACCACTGGTTGGGTGCCGGGGTCCCTTGATAGCCCGCCGTCGTGACCGCGGCGTCACGCACAACTGCGTCGATTGCGTGGCCGTTGGCCAGGGGACTGTCGAGCTTGATGCCGGCGCCGAGCGCCTGGATAGGCTCATTGCTTGCGTGGGCAAAGGCCGTCGCAGGCTGGAGGCTGATCCCCGTTCCCCGATCGCTGAAGGGGAGGTTGGCCGCATGGTTGAAGTTCAACGGAGCGGCCAGGTCGAGACCCGTGCCTGGAGAGACCACCCACTCATCGCGAATGTGCGCCTGGGCGAGGGCCGGCGTGAAGTCGATGCCGGTTCCGTTTGGACCGGACGTGCCGACGGCGGTGACGCTGACAGCTTCGATCTTTGCGGGGGTGCCGACTGTGATCTTGTCACCGACAGCGAAACCATTCACGCTGCGGACTTTGATGTTGGTCTGGCCGGCGCTCGTATCTGCCGAAAGATTCGTCTTGCTCGCCTGCGTGCCGATCTTCGTGACCGTCACGGTGTCGATTCCGTGGCCAAGGCTGTCGATGTCCAGCCTGATCTTGTCGCCGACCGAGATGTTGGCGAGGGACGTCACCTTGATGTTGGTCGCGCCGGCGGGAGCGTCCACCGCGAGGTAGGCCTGGGTTCCCGGCTTGCCGACCGCGGTGACGGTGGCCACCTCATACTGCTCCTGGGTCCGCGCGACGGCCGGGTAGGCGGCGCCGTAGCCGAGGGCGATTTTCTCGCCGGCCGCGAAGCCGGAGACGCTCGCGACTGGCACGTTGGCCGAGCCGGCGGGGATCGTGATCACCGGGCCCTCGGGGAGGGGCTGCCACAGCGTCGTACTATTGCTGGCGGCCGTCCCGATGCTGGCGATCTTGCGCGTCTCCACGTTCGAACCAGTGCCGATGCTGATGGTATCGCCGGCCGACATGCCGGTCGTGCTCCTGACGTGGATGGTGGTATCGCCCTTGCGAGCTGCGGCCGCCAGCCCGGAGTTGGAGAGCCCGAGCAGATAAAAGCCCCCTGCGGCGAGCTTTGTGCCGGCCGGGATCTTCACCGTCGAGAAGACGGCCTGTTGGGTCGGGTGCTCGGTCAGGCTCCAGTTGGAGATGTCAACGCTGCCGGCGCCCGCGTTGTAGAGCTCAATGAACGAGTCCGTCGAGTTGGTGGGCGGACCGGAACTGATGCGGAACTCGTTGATCTTGACCGGGCTCACGTTCCGCACCTTCTCGGCCGTGGTCTCGAGTTGTGTCCTGCCGCTTGCCTGGTTCGTCCACGAGGCCCTGGCGACCAGATCGCCATTGAACGCCGCCGCGCCAGAGGTGACCTTGAAGGTGGCGCTCACGCTCGCACCCGGCGCGACCGGGTCAGAGAATGTCTTCGACGTGCTGGTAGTGCCTTGAACGAAGGATGTCCACTGCTTGGCGGGCGCGGAAATGCTCAAGTTGACGCCTGCTGCGGGCGCACCGGTGGTATTGGTAAACGTCACGGTGGCGTCCCGCGAGGACCCCGGGGAGAATGTCTGGAGTCCTGGCGGAGTGGCAGTTGCGGATGCGGGCGCCAGGCTCAGCGGCTGCACGCCGTACCTGGCAGCCACGACGTTGGCCTGCACCAGTTGGTCGGTGGCGTCTGCCGGGAAGGTGCCTGCGGCCGTCATCGCGCCTTCATAAAAGGTGCCCTGCGAGCTGTTGCTGTTGTCTCCGCCGTTGCCCAGGAGGATGGCCCCCTGCTTGCGCATCGGGTCATAGGTGGCGTTGACGCGCGGCCCGCTGAACATCACCGACAGGGCGCCCCGTTGTGCGTCGCCGCCCATCGAGGTCCAGTGGTGCGGTTCGCCCTTGGCGATCGCAGTCACGAATCGCCAGGGGATACTCGGCAGGTTTGCGCAGCCCTTGGAGCCATCCGGGTTGACGCAACCGACCAGATTGTTCTCCTGATCGGTCATGATCCACGGGCCGGCCCCGGTGCCTCGATACCAGGGAGCGGCGCTGCCGAAGTAGGCGGTTTCCATGGTGCCGTTGTCGTCGTCGCGGCTGTCGATCTCGGCGTTGCCGTAGTCGAAGCAACAGCCGGAGTTGAAATGCCGGCCGCTGATGACCCAGTATTGCCCCTCCGCCTGGTCGTCGACTGCCGTGCCTTTCACATCATCTTGCCTGAGGCCCATGCCCGGCTCGATGAAGACGCCGTAGACCTTGTGGCCGCCCATGATGGCAACCGGCGCCATGTCGGCGACCGGGAGGTTGTTGAACCCACCCATGGCCGGGCCGTTGAATCCGCCGCGGGGCGCCTGGGTGAGGTTGTTGTGCCTGGGGGATTGGTCGTAGATGGTACTGATCCAGCAGTACGTGTTGGCGCAGAAGGCGTCCTGCGCGGCCGCATCGGCGTACCCGCCCGCATCCGGGGTGGGGGACGCGACGGGCTGCACGATGCCGATATCCAGGGTTTTGCCATCCGACTGGCGCAGGATTTGGTACAGCGGGCCGTTGTAGGAGGCGTACAGCGCGCGCGTGGTGCTGTGGGCCGCCACGCAGGGATCGCCTGCAGCGGCGTAGATGTCACATGGGCCTTCCGGCCTGTGAGGAGCAACATTGGTTCCGGCCCCGGCCTGTTGCGCCATCGTGAAGGTGGCGCCAATCAGCGTGAACGCCAGTGCGAGCACAAGTGCAAGATTGATTCTCGTTTTCATCTTTAATCCTGTCTGTCTGGAATCCTGTCTGTCTGGCCGAATTCATTCCTGCATCTGGCAGAGACGGGCCGTTCTCTCTGCCAATAGCTGTTCTATTTTCTTCGAATTTTCCTTCGGGAATACGTATACCACTAACGCCGTGCAACTTGGATGGATGGGAATACGGAAGCATAGCGGCCTCGCTCCAGCCCGTGGTTCATGGCAGTGACGGGGTTCGAGACTTCCCGCAGTCTTCGATGGGCCCCCGGGAGTCTCCTCGTTTTCGAAGACTGGGAGGTCTGACAGAGGGGCAGGGGGCAAAATCGCGAACTCTCTTACACGCATTGGCGATATGGCGGCCGAGGCGAATTGGGGCCGGCGAAGGCGGCGAGCGAGCCTTTCATTAGGGTTTGGTCAACGAAAGGATAGCCGTATTTCTTTTAGTAAGAGAAGGTAAAAGTGTTCTTGCGTCGTGAAAATTTTGGCACAACCACTGTAGCGAAGGTGGGCACTGTCTCAACACTCTTAGGTTGTATTCGCTGGATAGAGCGCGGGAAACCAGCGCTCTACGACAGCTATGGGGAATCCAAGGCGTATCGGAGCTTTCTGTCCCGGAGAAGTAAGCAATCCCAATTCCAGCAGTCGTGAGAGGACGGTGCGCGCCATCCTCTCCTTGTAGCCGGTCAGAGTGGGAGCCTGGCCGCGCTGGAACTCCCCAGCTAACAGCGCTTCGCGCAGCAGCGGAAAACTGCCCTTGGGCAGTCGGCCTGCGCGTACTTCCTCTTCGACATAGATCTCCATCCTGCGCAGCAGCTCAGAAGGCTCAAGGATCGAGCGCATGTATTCCACTTGGTCTACGCAGATCGTCAGAAAGAACTGGCAGAACTCAATGAGCGCGCGCTGCGATAGATTTCCTCGACCGTCGAGGTCGTTGTGCCGTGGCTCGTCCGCGGCCATGAGCAGGGCTTCGTAGCGGTTTACGTTGCGCGCCAGTCCGCGGGCCGCGGACCAAAGACTACTCCCCACTCCCAACCGCTTCAGCGTGGCGTGAGACATCAACCGGGCAACACGTCCATTTCCGTCATAGAACGGATGAATCCAGAGGAAGCGATGATGGGCAGCGGCGACAGCTACAATCTGACGAACCTTGGAGAGAT
Source organism: Acidobacteriaceae bacterium (assembly GCA_035933805.1). Classification (GTDB taxonomy): domain Bacteria; phylum Acidobacteriota; class Terriglobia; order Terriglobales; family Acidobacteriaceae; genus PALSA-350. The sequence goes on from DASYYO010000457.1 coordinate 17,683, forward strand.
TCTGAGGAGCGTACACATGCTCGAATCGCGCAAGGAATCCGGGCAGGGCCGCCGCTGCCGGCGGTAGATGCCTGCCGACGATGACCTCTCCATCGCGGAGAACACCTGGTTCTACACGAATGCGGTGTTTCGATTCCGGGTCTTCGACCCAGAGAAGCTCATCGGGTAGACGGCTGCAGAATTCCCGATGCAGCCAAAGGGTGTACGCCATGGATTCAGGGAACGACTCGTCATCGTTTCCTTGATCAATGGCCTGTTGAACCTCGATATGGGCCACGGCTTCCAGTTGCAGCGCCCGCCGCTTTGGTTCCGTGGAATATTCGTGATGCAAGGCTCGGTCGATGTCGCGGGGATGCGTATTGTGTCCCTCGATGAGATTGGAGTAGTAGCAATTCATCGAACGGACCAAGGCTCCAATCGCCTCGGTGACTATGGGGTTGATCTGCCCGGCAAGGGAACTGGCCTTCGTGATGAGATCGAAAGCAGAGTCTTCAATCTCCCGCTGCCCATCGGGAGGAAGCATCGGCTCCATCCAAGCGGGCTCGGTGATCAGGCCGTTATGCGGCGCATTTTTTGCCGGTTTCATTGCCGGATTAAATATAAATAAATGAGATAATTACGTCGAGATGTGCCGCTTATTGTGCCGGATGGATTGCCGCATGCGCTCAGAGTGAGACACCACTTCGTCGTTCACCCCGCGGACCTTGGCAAATTTCCACGCGTCTTCAGAGATAGATTTGAGGGAAACACGACCCGCACGAGCTGAGGATCAATTCCACCGACCATAGCCGCGACGAGAGGAATCGAATCTCCCGAAATCAAATGACCTAAGCGAACGCGTTTTGAGCGCAAGGTCGTACCAGTTCTCGGGGTGCCGGTTTTGCGCAATCTGGTGGGCCCACCAGGATTTGAACCTGGAACCAACGGATTATGAGTCCGCTGCTCTAACCGTTGAGCTATAGGCCCGCCCGCTGCTGCCGTTCGGCGGCAGTCCTGATTGTAAATGGTGAGGTTCAGGGCAACCCGGGCGATCTTCGGCCATGGACCCGGTTGCGATTCTCCTGGGCGTTGCTCAACTTTGGCATACACTATTTGGTATAGCTGCCGTCCTTCTTCGGGCTTCGGCCTGGCGCCGGACAGGCAGACCTCGCCACGTCGCGCGTACAACCCTGTCGTTGTCTTGCAACTTGGTCCTGGTCGTGGCCGCCGTCTCCTCCGGGAGGGGACTGCCTGGCCACGCACCGGAGAGAAACGATCAGGGGGAAATTCATGTCCCAGTCCGCGCAGCTTGCTCAAGTCCAGATCTTCACCTCGGCCGAGGTCGGCAGAGTCATGGAGGAGAGCGGAAAACCCGCCGAAACCTTGATGCGCGTGGTGGAGCTCATCGCGCGCCACTTCCTCACCGACGTCTGTTCCATCTATCTGCTTGAGCCGGACCGCGCCAACCTGGTGCTGGCGGCTACCGTCGGCCTGCGGCCGGAGTGCATCGGCGTCTTGCGAATGCCATTGAACGAGGGGCTCGCAGGGGCAGTGGCCGAGCTGGTGCGGCCGGTTGCGGTCGAGCAGGTCAAGAATCACCCCCGCTTCAAATACTTTCGCGAGTCGGGCGAGGATGAGCTGCAGTCGTTCCTGGGTGTTCCTCTGATCGATCGTGGCGTTCTGCAGGGGGTTTTGGTGCTGCAGACGAAAGAGCCGCGGACCTTTCGCGAGCAGGAGATCCAGACGATCGCCGAGGCGGCCGCGCAGTTGGCTCCCGTGGTCAGCGAAGCGCGCACCCTGGATCGCTTTATCGCGCCGGCGCAGGAGCGCCTGTGGTCGCTGGCGCGGAACCTGTGGTGGAGCTGGGACCAGGACACCAATTCGCTTTTCCTTGACCTGAACCCGGCGCTGTGGAAGAGCACCAATCACAACCCTGTGGCGCTGCTGGCCGAGATGCCGCTCTCCGCAATCGAGCGGCGGGCGAGCGAACTGGTTCTCCATAGCCGGATCAACTATGCCTACCGGCGGCAGCGCGAATATCTCAGCCAGGACCGGACCTGGGGCGCGACCCACGCAGGCGTCCTCAGACCGCGGCCGGTCGCCTACTTTTCGGCTGAGTTTGGCCTGCATGAGTCGCTGCCGATCTATTCCGGCGGCCTGGGCGTGCTGGCCGGCGATCACATCAAGAGCGCCTCCGATCTTGCCGTTCCCCTCATCGGTGTCGGCCTCTTTTATGGCCAGGGATACTTTCGCCAGAGGCTGGATCTCGATGGTTGGCAGCAGGAGGAGTATCTGCACACCGATATCAGCCAGGTTCCGATGGCTCCGGCGATCTCGCCGCGCGGTGAACCTATCACGATTCAGCTCGATACACGCAGCGGCTCCATTCGGGCCAAGGTCTGGCGGGTCAAAGTAGGACGGTGCGATCTGCTTCTGCTGGATTCGAACGTGGAAGGAAACGCACCCGAGGATCGTGAGCTGACCTCGCGGCTCTATGGCGGCGATGCGCGCGTCCGCATCAGGCAGGAATTGCTGCTTGGTGTGGGAGGGTTCCGCGCTCTCAAAGCCATGGGAGTCACTCCGGGCGTGCTGCATCTCAACGAGGGGCACAGCGGCTTCGCCGTACTGGAGGCGATCTCCAGCCGCATGCAGGAGGAGGGCGAGTCCTTCGACAAGACGTTGCCTCGCGTCGCCCGCGAAGTGGTGTTTACGACGCACACCCCTGTTCCCGCCGGCCACGACCGGTTTACCAGCCACCTGATTGAGGAACATCTGGGGCCGCTGCGCGATGAGCTGGGACTCTCTCATGAGCGGCTCATGTCCCTGGGGCGCGAGAATCCGGACAATCACTACGAAGACTTCTGCATGACGGTTTTAGGGCTGAAGCTCTCCCGGCGCGCCAATGCGGTCTCCGCCCTGCACGGGGAGGTGTCGCGGGAGATGTGGACCGGCCTCTACCCGGGCAAGCCGGAGGATGAGGTGCCGATCGGGCACATCACCAACGGCGTTCATGTGCCGAGCTGGCTGGCTCCGCAGATGTCGCGGCTCTACGATCGCCATCTTGGGCCCGACTGGAAGGAGCGCAGCGGAGAAGCTGAGACCTGGGCGGGCATTGAAGACGTGGATGATGGCGAGCTCTGGGAGACCCATCTTTCTCTGAAGGCGCGGCTGCTCGACTTTGTGCGCGACCGCGCGACGGCGCAGGCCGAGCGGCGCGGAGACGACCCGGACAACGTGCTGCGGCTGGGAAGACTGCTCAGCCCCGACGCGCTCACCATCGGGTTTGCGCGCCGCTTCGCCACCTACAAGCGGGCCAATCTGATTCTCGCGGATATCGAGAGATTGGCCGCCATGGTGAACGATCCCAAGCGCCCGGTGCAGTTTGTCTTTGCTGGAAAGGCGCATCCCCGGGATGAACCCGGCAAACGGGTGCTGCAGCAGATCGCGGACCTCATGCGCGACAGCCAGTTTGAAGAGAAGTTCGTCTTCATCGAGGACTACGACATCAACGTCGGCCGGCACCTGGTGCAGGGCGTGGATGTCTGGCTGAACAATCCGCGGCGGCCGCTCGAAGCCTCCGGGACCAGCGGCCAGAAGGTCGTTCTGAACGGAGGGCTGAACCTTTCGGTGCTGGACGGCTGGTGGGCGGAGGCCTATGACGGCCTCAACGGTTTTGCGATCGGAACCGGACGGACCCATTCCAACATGGATGTCCACGACAGCCGCGATGGGGACGCTCTCTACCACGTGCTGCGGAAGGAAGTGATCCCGCTCTATTACCAGCGCGATGCCGATGGCCTGCCCCGCGGCTGGATCAAGCGGATGAAGCGGACGATTCGCACCCTGGGCTGGAGATTCAACGCGAATCGCATGGTCATGGACTATACGCTCAAGTGCTACGTCCCCGCGGCTGGCGGAACCTCGAGCGACATGGGCAAGTGCTGAGGCGTTTTTCGCTTCACGGTTGGAGTCTGCCGGATCTTTTGTGAGCGCGGCCGCCGAACGGGCCAGCCAGTGCATCAGACTGTCATGGCTGACCGGCTGCGGAAGCGACGGCTGAATCTCACGCGCCTGTCCATGCTCGGCCTGCTTGCGGCCGCCACCTATGCCTTTGCCCGTAGGGCGGAGAAGCCGCTCTCCACCGTGAGAGGGGTGGATCTCCAGCGTTATCAAGGTAAGTGGTATGAGATCGTGCGCCTTCCCTTGTTCTGGGAGAAGAAGTGCGTGAGCGACGTGACTGCGACGTACACCCTGAGGCAGGACGGCAAGATCACGGTTTTGAACGCCTGCCGCAAGGCCGACGGGAGCTTCACAAATTCCAGAGGAACCGCCGTGCCGGCGACAACCGACGGCTCATTTTCCAAGCTGAAGGTGACGTTTTTCTGGCCGTTCGCAGGAGATTATTGGATTCTCGATCTCGACCCGGAGTATCGCTGGGCGCTCGTCGGCACACCAGACCGGAAACATCTGTGGGTTCTCAGCCGAACCCCGCAACTCAGCGCTCAGACGCTGAATGTGCTGCTGAATGAGGCCCGCGATCAAGGCTTCGATATGAGCAGGATGATCACCACCGCGCAGAGCAAAAAAGAAGAGCTTTTCGCCTGACGAGAGCGGGATCGGGCCGCTTTCCGAACTAGGGCCTGTTAACAGGCCCTAGAGTTTCTGTGCGCGCTGCACGTCGCGGACGCCGGGAACGCGCCTGAGTCCGTTGACGATGCGGTTCAGATGGGGCATGTCTTCGGCTTCCAGCACAAACTCAACGATCGCCTCGGCGCCATCCGGAGCCGATTTGGTATCGACGCCGCGGATATTGGAGCCATCATCGCTGATGACCGCCGTCAGCTCCTTCAGCATGCCGGTGCGGTCGTCGCAATAGACGGTCAATTTGACCAGATAGGTCATCTTCTGGCCTGCGGACTGTTCCGCCTCACGTGCCCACTCGACGGAGATGCGGCGGTCGCTCTCGTAGAGCAGATTTTGTACGTTCGAGCAGCTTCGGGCGTGGACCGCGACGCCCTTGCCGCGCGTTACATAGCCGACAATCTCCTCGCCGCGGATGGGATTGCAACATCGAGCGCGGTAGACCAGCAGTTCGTCCTGCCCTTCCACCTGGAGAGAGTCTGACCCGTGCATGTGGACCCGCTTGACTTTATCGGACATCGCGGCGGGCCTGGGCTCGGCGCTCGGCTCGGCTTCGGCGCCTGCCTGTGAGGTGATGCCGGGCGACAGCTTGTTGAGCACCTGCCGGGAGGAGTATTTGCCGAATCCGATCGCCGCCATCAGATCGGTGGCAGTAGCAACGCCGCTATCGGCTGCGACCCGGGCATAGTCCGCGTCGGTGACTTTGTTGAGCGAGAGTTTGTACTTGCGCGCTTCGCGCTCCAGCAGCTTTTTGCCGATCTCGATGGCTCGCTCCCGCTGATGTTCAGTGAGCCAATGCTTGATTTTGTTGCGCGCCCGCGAGCTTTTGGCGAAGGTCAGCCAGTCGCGGCTGGGTTTGTGGCCGTTCTGCGTGATCACTTCCACAATGTCGCCGTTGCGGAGCTTGGTGCGCAGCGGCGCCATGCGGCCGTTGACCTTCGCGCCGACGCAGGTATTGCCCACTTCAGTGTGGATGGAGTAGGCGAAGTCGATAGGGGTTCCGTCCTTGGGCAGCACGACCACGCGCCCCTTTGGGGTGAAGGTGTAGACCTCCTCCGGATACAGATCGATCTTCAGCGTAGAGAGGAACTCATTAGGGTCGCTCATCTCCCGCTGCCATTCCACCAGCTGGCGAACCCAGGCGAGCCGCTGTTCATCCCGTGCACTGATGGGCGAGCCGCTGGCCTTGTACTTCCAGTGGGCGGCAATGCCTTCTTCGGCGATGCGATGCATTTCGTCAGTGCGGATCTGCACTTCGAACTGGTGGCCGCCTTCTCCCATCACCGTCGTGTGCAGCGACTGATACAAATTCGGACGCGGCATGGCGATGAAGTCCTTGATGCGCCCGGGCACTGGCCGCCATAGCGAGTGGATCAGCCCGAAGACCGCGTAGCAATCCTGCACCGTGGAGGTGATCACGCGAATGGCCAGCAGGTCGAAGACCTGGTCGACGCCGATTCGTTGATTCTGAGTCTTCTGGTAGATGCTGTAGAGGCGCTTGATGCGCCACTCGACCCGCGCCTTGATGTGGTTTTCGCGCAGGCGCTCATTGAGCAGCGCTTCTACCCCCCTCAGAAAGTGCTCGCCCTCCTCCCGCCGCGCTTCCACGGCGCTCCGCACTTGTTCGTAGGCAAAGGGGTCCACATAGCGGAAGGCAAGATCTTCCAGCTCTCCGCGAACCTTACCCATGCCCAGGCGGTGGGCAAGGGGAGCATAGATGTCCAGCGTCTCCCGCGCAATGGCCTGCTGCCGGTCGCGGGGCAGGTGTTCCAGGGTGCGCATGTTGTGCAGCCGGTCGGCGAGTTTAATGAGCACTACACGCACGTCGCTGACCATGGCCAGCAGCATCTTGCGGACGTTCTCCGCCTGGCGGTCCTCGCGGTTGGCGAACTGAATCTTGTCGATTTTGGTAACGCCCTCGACGATGTGCGCCACCTGTTCGCCGAACTGCCGGGTAATGTCTTCGGTGGTGACAGGCGTGTCTTCGACGGCGTCGTGCAGCAGGCCGGCCGCGATGGCGGTCGAGTCGAGCTTCATCTCCGCGAGCACTTGGGCGACTTCCAGGGGATGCAGGACGTAGGGCTCGCCGGAGGCGCGAAGCTGCCCTTCATGGTGCTGGAGGCAGAACTCCCAGGCGCTGCGGATAATTTCGGGGTCGTCGGCCGGCCGGTTTTCGCGCACTGTGGCGAGCAAGTCGCGGAACTTCGCTGCGAGCATGCCGGGGCCGCCAGGAGGCTTCAGTTGCGCAGTATGCGCGGTCGCCATAATTGATTATAAGCTGTTTCCCTGCCCCGAACCGTCCTTCAGGTTACCGATGAGATGGGGAGCCTTCGCGGGTTCAGCTTGTGCGCGGCTTGTATCCGGCGCTGCCGGCTGCGAAGATCAAGCAAATGAACCCGAGCCGACCCATCTCGCCGCAAAAGCCATTGACGCATCGCACTGCCGGCCGGGAGGGTCCGATTGCCGTTATCTCCCGGCGAGCGGCCGAGCGGCTCCGCGCCGGTCATGTCTGGGTGTATCAGTCGGATATTGAAGAGCTGGCCGCCGAGAGAGAGAACCTGGTCGCGGTGGTGGACAACCGAGGTCTTCCGCTGGGGACGGCGCTGTGGAGTCCGAACTCGCAGATTGCCCTTCGGCTGGTGAGCTCCGGCCCGCTGGCTGGACGCTCCGAGTGGCTGCAACTCCTGGATGAGCGGCTGCGGCGGGCCATCCAGTTTCGTCATGGCATGGTCGATGAGGGCACGGACGCCTGCCGCCTGGTCTTCAGTGAGGCCGACCAGCTCCCCGGCATTATCGTCGACCGGTATGGCGATCTGGTGTTGTTCGAGATCCTAAGCAAAGCGCTGGATACCGATGACGTCCGCGCGCATATCGTGCAGGCTCTCCTGGCGGAGCTGGATCCCTCGACCATCGTCGAGCGCGCCGACCCGCGGATCCGGGAATTGGAGCATCTGAGCGAACCGCCGGAGGGGCCGATCTACTCGAAAGACCCCGTTCCGCAGCTTGCTGCGATCTTTCACGTCAACGGTCTGGCCTTTCACTACGATGCCCGGGCGGGGCAAAAGACCGGCGCCTTTCTCGATCAGCGGCTGAACTATGCGGTGGCGGCGCACCATGCCCATGGAGATGCGCTCGATGTCTGCACCTACCAGGGCGGTTTTGCGCTGCACCTGGCCGCCGTTTGCCCGCGCGTCACCGGGGTGGACGCGTCGCGGGCGGCTCTGGAGGTTGCGGAAGAGAATCTCATTGTCAACCGGCATCGGCTGACGGCTTCCGTGGACTGGCTGGAGGCCAACGCCTTCGATCTGCTTCGCGATTGGAGCACCGCGGGGAAGACGTACGACACCATCGTCCTCGATCCGCCGGCCTTCGCCAAATCGAAGCGCGCAGTTGAGGGCGCACTTCGCGGCTACAAGGAACTCAACCTGCGGGCGCTGAAGATGCTGCGGCCCGGCGGGATACTGGTGACCTGTTCCTGCTCTCACCACGTCTCCGCGGACGAGTTCCAGGCCGTGGTGGCCTCGGCGGCAGGGGATGCCCATCGCCGCGTTGGTCTCGTGGAGCGGCGCGGAGCGGCTCCTGACCATCCTGTCGTGCTCAACATTCCGGAGACGGAATATCTGAAGTGCCTGATTGTGAAGGTCGACTGAGCGCTCCTTTCTCTTGCCCGCCTGGCAGTCTGCGGGCTGGAGGAGGACGAAAACGCTTTAGAATCGAGGTACATGGGATTCCATCAAGGGTGGCACGGCGTCTGGCTGATCACTGCTTCCTTTCTTGCCGGCGCTCTGAACGCAGTGGCCGGCGGCGGCTCCTTCCTCTCCTTTCCGGCGCTGCTCGGCGTCGGGGTTCTGCCGATTCAAGCGAATGCAACCAATACGGTGGCGCTTTGGCCCGGGCAGGTCACCTCCATTGCGGCGTACCTGGGGGATCTCAAATCGCACCACCGTCTGCTGCTTCCCGTCTGCCTGTCGGCTTTGGCTGGCGGCCTGACCGGGGCGATCGTGCTGCTCCACACCGGACAGGGAACCTTCATGGCGCTGGTGCCATGGCTCCTGCTCTTTGCCACCATCCTCTTTGCGGTCAGCACTCCGGTCTCCCGCTGGCTGCAGCGCCGGACCTCGCAGCAGCACCGGAGCAAGGGGCCGGCGCTGCTGCCGTTGATTGCCGGTCTGGCTGCCGTCTGCTTCTATATCGGCTACTTTGGCGCCGGGGCCGGCTTTCTGGTGATGTCCCTGCTGGGGCTGCTCGGGATTGAGCAGATCAATGAAATCAATGCACTGAAGGTCGTCGCGACCACAATGGCGAATGGGATCGCGGTGGTGACCTTCCTGGTGGAAAAGCAGGTGGAATGGCGGTACGGGCTTTTGATGATGGTGACGGCGGCGGTTGGAGGCTTCCTCGGTGCGCGTGCCTCCCGCAGACTCAATCCGCGGGTTCTGCGGACGATGGTCGTCTTGATCGGCCTGGGGATGGCGATTTACTTCTTTGTGAAATAAGTCCTGGGCACTGAGGAAGCGTTTATGCGGGCTGGGCTGCCCGGCACTCCTCGCACCGGCAGTGGCGGCGCAGGTAATCCCAGGAGTAGATTCCGCTCTGATGGCCGTCATTCCAGTGAAAGGCGATGGCATAGCGGCCGACGGGCGAAATTGAGTCGGGCCGCACCGGGGGTTTGTACATCGGCAGCAGGGTCGCAGGCTGAGGTTTGGGCTCTCCCGGTTGGCGTCCCTCGGTTCCGCGCTCCTCGTGGCAGGTGGCGCAAGGGCACGCGAGACGAAGCCAGGAGAAGCTCCAACTGCTCTTGTGGCCGTCCTTCCAGTCGATCTCCATTCCTGTGCCGGCTGTCTTGTTCACCCGGACGTGGGCCGGCTCGGTCGCTTCGCGGGGGAGAGTGCGACTCGCGAAAGCAGTCTCCTGCTCGATCTTGCGGGCTTGGTCCTCGCGGAGAAAACGGATTCCTTCGTGACTCATAGTCTCACTCTAGGATAAGCCGGTTGGGGTAAATCCGCTGAGGGGCAGGCTCACGGCTGCGGGATCTCGCCGGTCTCTGAGCCGGGCAGGGGCTGCCCGATATACTCCGCGGGCCGGAGCTCCCTCCAGAGCCGGCGCAGCAGCGGAACGACCTCCGCCGGCTGGGTGGCGAGATGAATCCGCGCATGTTCTTTCCATTGAACAAAGCGCTGCTCGACGCCGGTCTCCAGAAACTTCAGCAGGGTATCGAAGTAGCCTTCCGTATTCAGCATGAGGCACGGCAGCCGGTGGATGCCGAGCTGCGCCCAGGTGAGGATCTCGAAGAACTCATCGAGCGTGCCCAGACCGCCGGGCAGCGCGAGAAAGGCGCCCGCCAGGGCAGCCATTTTGGCCTTTCTCTCATGCATGGTTTCGACCACGTGGAGCTCGGTCAGATTGGGGTGAGCGAGCTCCCGCAGTTCGAGTCCCCTGGGGATCACGCCGATCACGGCGCCGCCGCCCTCGAGTGCGGCATCCGCCATGGCGCCCATCAGGCCGACGTGCGCGCCTCCGTAGACCAGCGTCAGTCCGCTCTCGGCCAGCGCACGGCCCACGGCAACCGCGGCTCTGCGATATTCCGGTCTGGCGCCGTCGTTCGATCCGCAAAAGACACACACACTGCTCCTGGTTTGTTCCATGGTCTCTGCATGGTATCGCAGCCCTGCCGGCCGGAGCCGTTTTCAAGAAGAGGAGCAGTGAGCCGGCGCAGTCCGGCCAGCGGAGGGGGCGGCGGGCAAAGGGCGATACACTGGAAGGAGACGATATCCATCCGAGAAGACCTTCAGGGACCTTGCGGTGCAGCATCTACTTGAAAAAATGAACCCGCCTCAGCGGGCGGCTGTGGAGACCGTGGACGGTCCATTGCTGATCCTGGCCGGCGCCGGCTCGGGCAAGACTCGCGTCATCACCCATCGGATCGCGTACCTGATCGAGGAGCGCGGGGTTCCGGCCGATTCCATTCTGGCTGTGACCTTTACCAACAAGGCATCGGCTGAGATGGCGGAGCGGGTGGAGAAGCTGCTCGGGCACCGGAGCCTGGCAAAGCCTCTGCTGGCCACCTTTCACTCCTTCTGCGTACGCGTTCTGCGCCGCGATATTGAGGCGCTGCGCATCGGCAATGAGGGGCTAACGCGCAACTTCGCCATCTATGACGAGGCCGACCAGCAGGCAGTCGTGAAGCAGGCGATGCGCCGCCTGGGGATTGACCAGAAGCAGTTGACGCCGCGCGTGGTTCTCTCCCGCATCTCCTGGGCCAAGAATCACATGCTGGATCCGCAGGAGATTTATCTGCAGTCCACCGATCCGGTCGGCGAGCGCGTCGCGCACGTATACGAGATCTATCGCAAGGAGCTGCGCAAGGCGAATGCGCTTGATTTCGACGATCTTCTGCTCGAGACAGTCCGCCTGCTGCGCGCCTCCTCTGAGGTTCGCGAGAGCTACAACCGGCGCTACCGCTATCTGATGATCGACGAATATCAGGACACCAACCGCCCGCAATACGAGCTGATGAAGCTGCTGGCGGGCAAGGAGCACAACGTGTGCGTGGTGGGCGACGAGGACCAGAGCATCTACTCCTGGCGCGGCGCGGACATCCGCAACATTCTGGAGTTTGAGAAAGACTTTCCCGATGCCAAGACGATCCGCCTGGAGCAGAACTATCGCTCCACGCAGGTCATCCTCGAGGGCGCCTCGGCGGTGGTGGCCCGCAATCAGCAGCGCAAGGGCAAGAACCTGTGGACCTCGCGCGAGGGCGGGGCCAGGATCGGCTACTACGAAGCTCCGGACGGTGAGAACGAGGCGCTGTTTGTAGCCGACTACATCCAGAAGTACATGCGGGCCGCGGCTGACCAGGCGGAGCCGCCGCGCGTGGCCGTTCTTTACCGGACGAATGCGCAGTCGCGGTTGGTGGAAGAGGCGCTGCGCCGGTATGGGATCCAATACACGATGGTCGGCGGCTTCTCCTTTTATGAGCGGGCCGAGATCAAGGATCTGCTGAGCTATCTGAAGCTGGTGCAGAATCCCCATGACTCGATCGCCCTCGCCCGGGTGATCAACACGCCTGCGCGGGGAATCGGGAAGACAACGATGGAGGTGCTGGAGCGGCTGAGCCTGGAGACCGGCATGAGCACCTGGGGCGTGATTGAACGGGCGATCGAAGAGCGGCTCATCCCGCAGCGTGCCTGCATGGCGCTTGACGCCTTCCGGCGGCTGATTGACGATGCTCGCGCCATGCTCGAGCCGGACTTCGCCGGGAAATTATCGCAGGATCTCGCGGAGGCAGGCGATGCCGTGGGGGAGGCCGGCGATAGCTTTGCTGCGATCGCCAGCGCGGCGTCGGCGGATTTTGAGGATGTGGCCTTCGACTTTGGAGAACTCGAAGAGCCGGAGCCCGGCCTCGCGGCCTTTGATCCGGCGGAGTTCAATCCATTCTCACGGGATAGCGAAAAGAAGAACTCTGCGGGCGCCGCGATGAGAGCCGATGTACGGGATCTTCCGGACCCCGAGCTGGGAGAGCCCGGCTTTCGCAAGCCGGGAGATGCGGCGACGCTGCCGGAGCTCATTCGTTTTCTGATCGACCGGACGGGGTACATTCGGTCGCTGGAGCTGGAGGGAACGCCGGAAGCCTCCTCCCGGATCGAAAACCTGAAGGAATTGGCGAATGCCGCGCAGGACGCGCAGGAGCGCGGGGAGACGCTCGCGGAGTTTCTCGATCACGCGGCGCTGGTCAGCGATACGGACCGCTATGATCCGGAGTCGCGGGTGACGCTGATGAGCCTGCACGCCGCCAAAGGCCTGGAGTTCCCACTGGTTCTGCTCACCGGGATGGAAGAGGGGCTGTTTCCGCACTCGCGCACCCTCAACAACCCCATGGAGCTGGAGGAAGAACGTCGGCTCTGTTATGTCGGCATGACGCGCGCAATGGACGCTTTGATCACGACGCGCGCGCGCTACCGCCGCCGCTACGGCAGCGACATGCCGGAGGCCAGCATGGCGTCGCGATTCCTGGAGGAGATTCCCCAGCATCTGCTGGAGGATCTGAGCCCCGCCCGGCGCAGCGGGAGCTGGCGTGGAGACTCCTCTTCTTCGTACGGCCGGAAGAATGACGACGGTTTCGAATCCGCCGGCCACTATCGCTACGAAGATGAAGACCAGAGGGAACGGCCTGCGAGCGGAGCGATGCACGGCGGCCGCCCGGGCTCTCCGGGGCAGAGAAGCTCGTTCGGGAGCTCAAAAGGTGCGCCCCGGGAAACTTCTCTCGACAACATCGCGCAGTTTTTCTCCTCACGTGGAGGGAAGGTCAGCCGTCCGAAACTGGAGATTCCCGAGCCTGCGGGAGTCACCGGGCTGCGCAGCGGCCAACGTGTCCGCCACCCCAAATATGGCGACGGGGTGGTCTTCCGGCGGGAGGGAGAGGGTGATGACGCGAAGATTACGGTACAATTTCGAGAATTCGGTGTGAAAAAGCTGGTAGAGAAATTCGCGCAGTTGGAGAGGGTTTAGACAGGAAACGATGGCGAATACCAAGGCAGTAGAAGACAAGTTGGAACGAAAGAAGATCAAGCGCACGGCCCGCAAAAAGGCTGCGCCCAAGGCAGCACGCACCACGCCCCGAGGCTCCCAGAAGAAAAAGGTCAAGAAGCTCAGCCGCGGACAGAACAAGCGCTAAGAGCAAGCAAGCAGTTGTTGAGGTGACCAGGAGATGGCCCGGTCTGCAGCCGTTCGGCATGGGAAAGCGGCCGCAGACACGGGCTTTCCGTCTTGAAGTGAGTGCGGGGCACGCGGATCCGTCCATCTTCGATTGAGCGGCCCCTCCGTCGTTGCAGATGCGGTTGTTTGCGGGCGAACGTACCCGGCGGAGCCAGATTCGCGTGAGGGGCCGGCTGCATCGACCCCGACTCCGTCCACACCACGGGCACATCGGCCGTATCTCGCTTGGGAGCTGGGACGCTGCGAAAGCAACTATTCGCGACAAAGTCGATCGACAAGCTCATCAGCGACTCGGAGCTGCCGGAGCACAGCCTGAGAAAGACGCTGGGCCCGCTGTCGCTTACGGCGCTGGGCATTGGCGCGGTCATTGGCTCCGGCATCTTCACCGTCGTAGGCACGGCGATCGCCGGCGAACGGTTCGACACCTCCTCTCTCCTGAACACGCCGTTGCTCGATTACCTGGTGCGCCATCACGCGCTGCCGGGACGGCCGGGCGCCGGCCCTGCGCTGGCGGTTTCGATTGTTCTGGTCGCCGTCGTCTGTGCGTTTACCGGGCTCTGCTACGCGGAGCTCGCGTCCATGATTCCCATTGCCGGGAGCGCCTATACCTATACGTATGCCACCATGGGTGAGCTGATCGCCTGGATCATCGGCTGGGATCTGATTCTGGAGTACGCGGTGAGCAACATGGCGGTGTGCGTGGGGTTCGCGGCACACGCGGTCGACCTGCTCGACTGGTTCGGCATTCACCCTGGGGCGCGCTGGATCTCGCCGGCCTTTCTGCCTTCGGGTCTTCAGGACTTTGCGGGCCACTCGATCTACGCCTCTGGCTGGCACATGGGCTTCAACCTGCCTGCCTTCCTGATCGTGATGCTTCTGACGGTGATCCTGGTGCGCGGGATTCGCGAGTCCGCCAGCACGAACAACGTCATGGTGCTCTTGAAGATCGCGGCCATTCTCGTCTTCCTCATCGCCGGCGCACACTTCGTCCAGCCTGCGCACTGGCACCCGTTCTCTCCCAACGGCTGGTCCGGCGTGCTTACCGGCGGCAGCATCATCTTCTTCACCTACATTGGATTCGATTCCGTTTCGACTGCTGCGGAAGAGTGCCGCAGGCCGCAGCGCGATGTGCCGATCGGGATCATCTGCACCCTTGTGGTTTGCACGCTCCTGTATGTCGGAGTCGCCGTGGTGCTCACCGGGCTTACGCCATGGCAGAGCCTGCTGGACGATGCAGCGCCCGTGGTCAATACGCTCAAGAGACTGGCGCACGCCAATGGCTCCGCGACGCTGCAGTGGGTCAGGCTGGCGGTGCTCTGCGGCGCCATGATGGGAATGATCTCCTCCATTCTGGTTTTCCAGCTGGGCCAGGCGCGCATCTGGTTCGCGATGTCGCGCGACCGGCTCTTCCCCAGATGGTTTGGCAAAGTGCATCCGCGTTTTCGCACGCCGTCGGTCGCCACCTGGATCGCCGGCATTGTGGTCGCCATCCCGAGCGGGCTGCTGGACATCGGCACACTCGCCGACCTCTCCAACATCGGCACCCTTTTTGCCTTCGTACTGGTCTCGATCGGAGTCATCATTTTGCGGGTTCGCCAGCCTGCGCGGCGGCGCGGCTTTCGAGCTCCGGGAGGCATGGCTGTCCCGATTCTGAGCATCTTCTTCTGCGGGCTGCTGATGACGGGCTTGCCGGTGATCACCTGGCTGCGATTCTTCGGCTGGCTCGTGATCGGATTGGGCATCTACTTCTTCTACAGCCGCAAACACAGCGAGTTCTTCCTGGATGCGGAGCCCGTCCAGACTCCCTAAGACCTTTTCGATATCCTGAGGCAGAAGGCGAAGGGAGCCGAGCCGCTTACATCCGATGGATGAGCACAGACTCCCGATTCGCGAGGAAGGCATGGCCGATCACACGATCGATGCACCGGACTGGTCCAAGATACCCGTCCCTCTCGACGACGGCGCGGCGCGGCATCTCCCTGGGATGCGCCTGCCGTCTGTCCTCCTGCGTGCAACCGGCGGAGAGCCGGTCGATCTGGCGGCTCTTGCGGGGCGCACCCTCGTGTATGCCTATCCCCGTACCGGCAGGCCTGGCGTCGAAAACCCCGAGGGCTGGGATATGATTCCCGGGGCACGAGGATGTACTCCGCAGTCCTGCTCCTTTCGCGATCATTTCGTGACGCTGCGCGGGCTGGGGGCCGGTCGGGTCTTTGGCCTTTCGACACAAGATACGGCGTACCAAAGCGAGGCGGCCGAGCGCCTGCATCTGCCTTTTCCGATCCTTTCGGACGAAGGGCTGCAGCTTACGCGGGCTTTGAACCTGCCCACGTTCAGCGTGGATGGCAGGACGCTCTTGAAGCGGCTCACGCTGGTCATCGATGATGGAGTGGTTACGCATGTTTTCTATCCTGTATTTCCGCCCGATCAGAGCGCCGCGGAGGTGATTGCGTGGCTATCTGCCGAGCGGCGTGGCGATTTGCCGGGCAAGGAGCAGAAGCGATGAGGAAGATGCTCGAGCATCCATGATGACCCCCGCCCAGCGAGAAGTTCCCGCGTACTGGCTTCGCAGCCTGCCCAAGGCCGAACTGCACCTGCACCTGGAGGGGACGATCTCCCCGGAGACGCTGATCGAGTTAAGCCAGCGCTATGACGAGGAGCCGCTCACACTGGCCCAGGCCCAGAGTCTCTACCGATATCCGGACTTCAGCGGCTTTCTGATGGCGTTCAAAGCGGTCACCGAACGGTTGCGCGCCCCGGAGGACTACGAGCTGATCACCTACCGCATGCTGGAGCGTCTGGCTGCCCAGGGCGTGGTTCATGCCGAGGTGTATGTAGCGGTTGGTGTGGTCCATTACTGGAAGCGGGTGGACTTCGAGCCGCTGTTCCTGGGAATGGAAGCGGCGCGCAAGCGCGCCGAAGAGCAATTCGGGATCAGTCTTTACTGGATCTTCGACGCGGTTCGCCACTTTGGGCCCGAGGAGGCTGCGCGCGTCTTTGAAAAGGCCGCGGAGCTCAGGAAGCGTTCTTCGAGCATCGTGGGCATCGGCATCGGCGGGGACGAGAGGCGGACGGGCGCCGAGCCCTTCCGCGACCTGTACCTCAAGGCGAGGGACGCGGGACTTCGGCTCACGGCCCATGCCGGGGAGACGGTCGGGCCGGAGGGTATCTGGGCGGCGCTCAACATCGGCGCGGAGCGGATCGGCCACGCGCTTTCCGCGCAGCACGATGCCGAACTGGTCGAAGTTCTCGCCGAGAGGCAGGTTCCTCTGGAGATCTGCATCTCCTCGAATCTGCGTACGGGCTGCTGCGTCGCGCCGGAAGAGCATCCGGTGCGGCGGTACTTCGACTCAGGGCTCATGGTAACCCTCAATTCCGACGATCCGGCGATGTTCGAGAGCGATTTGGAGAATGAATACCGCAGGGCCTATACGGAATACGGCTTTACCGCGGAGCATCTTCGCGAACTGGCTGCCAATTCCATCGAGGCGAGCTTTCTTCCCGCGGAGCGCAAGGTTTCGCTGCTGCGGCAGATTGACGCTCTGAAATGATTCCCTCTCGGTTCGGAGAAGATCGCCGCGGCAGGGCATATCGATCCCTGCGTTGGGCGGAACGGGCTCGATGCGCAGCGGAGGCGTGGCTTCGCATTGTGAAAACTCGTGCCGAACCGTTCGGGGAAAGAAACGCAGGGCCGGGGAAATGCACTATCATGACGGCATGAAGTTTGCGCGTGTTGCCAGTGGGGCAGGACTGCGAGGGACCAGAAAAGTGACAGACTTTTTTCAATGCCGGGAAGAGCGGACGGCCTTTCGCGTGGTCGGGTGGACCTCGATGGCGATCGGGATTGCTGCGCTCGGATTGTACGTCGGTCACGAGCTGCGCTCACGCTACAAGTTCAGGCGGCGCACGCCGTATGACTACTTCTCGCATGCCGGCGACAGCGTTCCGGCTGCCGACTACGGCATGGGTGTCTAGCCTCCAGCCCCGCCGGTCCTGTCAATTGCTCTTAAGGGGATTCGCCACCCTGGCGAAGGACCTCCGCGATGCTTCGACCGTGAAGTGGATGTCTCGTTCGGTGTGCGCCGTGCTCAGGAAGCAGGCTTCAAACTGGGATGGAGGCAGCCAGACCCCCTGTTCCAGCATGTCCCGGTGAAAACCGGCAAATGCCTCGGTATCTGACGCGTCGGCTGTGGCAAAGTCACTGACTGGTCCTGGATGGAAGAACCAGGTGAACATCGAGCCGACCCGGGCAGTGGCGAGCGGAATCCCGGCCTCCCGGCCCGCTTGCGCTACCCCCTCAGCCAAGGTCCGGCTGTGCCTCTCAAGCGCCGCATAGATCTCCTGCCGGTGCTCTGCCAGATGACTCAGAGTAGCGATGCCCGCGGCCATGGCCAGCGGATTCCCGCTCAGCGTACCCGCCTGGTAGACGGGCCCGGAGGGGGCAAGCATGTCCATGATCTCCGCCTTGCCTCCAAACGCCGCACAAGGCAATCCTCCGCCGATGATCTTGCCCAGGCAGGTCAAATCCGGGTTGATTGAGTAAATTTCCTGCGCCCCGCCGAAGGCAACGCGGAAGCCGGTCATCACCTCGTCGAAGATCAGCACCGCTCCCGTGTGCCGGGTGATCTCGCGCAGCCCTTCCAAATACCCGGGCAGGGGAGCCACGCAACCCATGTTGCCGACGACCGGCTCGACGATGATGCAGGCGATCTCGCGGGGATGGCGCTCGAAGGCGGCCTCCACTTGGGAAAGATCGTTGAAGGGCAGGGCAAGGGTGCAGTGGGCAATCTCATCGGGAACGCCGGCAGAGCCGGGAATGCCAAAGGTCGCGACGCCCGAGCCGGCCTTCACCAGCAATCCATCGGAATGGCCGTGATAGCAGCCTTCGAATTTGATGACGTATTTGCGCCGGGTAAAGGCGCGCGCCAGCCGGATGGCGGACATGGCGGCTTCGGTGCCGGAGCTGACAAAGCGGAGCCTTTCGATGGAAGGAAAGGCCCGGACGACCAACTCGGCGAGGTCCGCCTCCGCGGGGGTGGAGGCGCCGAAGCTGGTTCCGCGCCCCGCTGCCTGTTGAATGGCCTCGACGACGGGAGGAAAGGCGTGGCCGAGCAGCATCGGTCCCCAGGAGCCGAAATAGTCCAGGTACTGGTTCCCGTCGGCATCCCACAAGGTGGCGCCGTGAGCCCGGACCAGGAATGGAGGTTCTCCGCCGACCGCACGGAAGGCGCGTACCGGGGAATCAACGCCGCCGGGCAGGTAGCGCTCGGCGCGTTTTTGCAGCTCTTTGGAACGGGCAAGGGGACGATGCATGAGGAGGCTGAACCTTCCATCCGCAGGTGGCGGCAGAGCTTTCAGTATAGGGCGAGTGCCGCGGGGCTTTGCTGCCCTCTCCGGCCCGGATGCCGAAACGGTATAAACTGTGTGTTCCCGGCCATTCGCAGCTTGGAGACTCCCTCGTGGAGGTCCGCTTCGCGATGAGCCGGAATCCCATCCCAAGTTGGAACTGTGTCGCAATCGCGTAAGAGCACCCCGGCCAAGTCTCCCGTAACCTATGCCTCCGCGGGCGTGGATATCTCGCGCGGGGACCGCGCCAAGCAGCGCATCAAGTATCTTGCCCAGAAGACCTTCAATAAACAGGTGCTCAGCGAGATTGGAGGATTCGGCGGCCTTTTTCAATTGGATACCGCCAAATTTGCCAATCCCGTGCTGGTCTCGAGCGCCGATGGGGTGGGCACGAAGCTGAAGATTGCCTTCGAGATGGGCTCGCATCACACTGTAGGCGCCGACCTGGTCAACCACTGCGTCAATGACATTGCAGTGCAG
This sequence comes from Acidobacteriaceae bacterium, assembly GCA_035933805.1. Classification (GTDB taxonomy): domain Bacteria; phylum Acidobacteriota; class Terriglobia; order Terriglobales; family Acidobacteriaceae; genus PALSA-350. Next base: position 36,841 of record DASYYO010000457.1, read on the forward strand.
GGAGCGACGCCGCTCTTCTTCCTGGACTATCTGGCTACCGGCCGGCTGGATGCCGAGGTGACGGAGACTGTGGTCAGCGGGATCGCCGAAGCCTGCAAGGCGAACGGCTGCGCGCTGATCGGCGGCGAGACGGCACAGATGCCCGGCTTCTATGCCGACGGAGAGTACGATCTGGCCGGCTTCATCGTCGGGGTCGCCGACAAGGAGAAGCTTGTCACCGGGAGCAACATCCAGCCGGGCGACGTGCTGATCGGTTTTCCTTCGACGGGCCTGCACACCAACGGCTATTCCCTGGCGCGGAAGCTCTTCTTTGAGGTCGCGCAATACACGCCCAACCAGTATGTGAATGAGCTGAAGGACAAGGCCGGCGCAGCGCTGATGAAGGTGCACCGCAGCTATCTGCCGCTGATCAAAAAACTGACGGCCGCGGAGATGGCGGCTGGAATGGCGCATATCACCGGCGGAGGGATTACGGAGAATCTGCCCCGTATTCTGCCGAAGAACATCTCAGCCGTGGTCGAGACCGGCTCCTGGACACCTCCTCCGATCTTCGAGCACCTGCGCCAGTTGGGCAGCGTGGACCAGGAGGAGATGTTCCGCACCTTCAACATGGGCATCGGCCTGATCGCGGTGGTGCCCGCGGAGAAGTTCAAACGGGCCAAGACGATGCTGGACCGGGCAGGAGAGAAGTTCTGCGTGATTGGCCGCGCAGTCAAGGGCGACCGCAAGGTTCTCTACACGTGAACGCGGCGGGTCCGCGCATCCATCGGTTGGGAATCCTGCTCTCCGGCCGGGGATCGAATTTTCTCGCGATCGCGGATGCCATTGCCGCCGGGCGCATCCCCCAGGCGGAGATCGCCGTGGTTCTCTCCAACCGGGCTGGCGCGCCGGGGATCGCAGCTGCGGCCCACCGCGGCTTGCCGGCGGTGGTGGTTGAGGCCAAAGGCCGCAGACGCGCTGAGCAGGACGGGGAGATGATGGCCCGGCTTCGGGAGCATGGGGTCGACCTCGTGTGCCTGGCGGGCTATATGCGGCTGCTCTCGCCGGAGTTTGTCCGGGCCTTTCCACAGCGCATCCTCAACATCCATCCTTCGCTCCTGCCGGCCTTCGCCGGGCTGGATGCGCAGCGCCAGGCGCTGGAGTATGGGGTTGCGGTCTCGGGATGCACGGTGCACTTCGTGGACGAGGAACTCGATCATGGAGTGATTGTGCTGCAACGCACAGTGGAGGTGCTCCCGGGCGATGACGAAGCGGCGCTTTCGGCTCGAATCCTCCGGCAGGAGCATGTGGCCTATCCGGAGGCGATCGCGCGGGTGCTCTCGGGGAAGTACCGCGTCGAGGGGCGGCGTTTTCTCTTTGCCGGCGCGGCTGAGCCGGAAGTGGAGCGAACCGAAGGATCGGGTAGCCATGGCGGCTAGCATCCGGTCGTACGCCAAAATCAATCTTGGCCTGGCCATCGGACCGGCGCGGGGGGACGGCTTTCATGGGCTGACCACCGTCTACCAGACGCTCGCCCTGCATGACATCGTGACGGTCGAGGCGCGGAGGGCCGCATCCACGTCGATCCGGCTGACCAGCACTCACCCGCATGTGCCGGCGGATGCGAGAAATACCGCCTGGCGGATGGTGGAGCAGGCGCTCGGCGCCTTAGGAGTCGCGGCCGAGGTGCACATTCATCTTGAGAAGCGGCTGCCGGTGCAAGGCGGTCTGGGCGGGGGATCGGGAAATGCAGTGGCTGCGCTGATCGGACTGGAGAATGAGTTGGAGGGGGAGACGGGGGTGCGGCTCTCCGGTCAGGAGCGCCTTCGGCTGGCCGCTGGGATCGGCTCGGATGTGCCCCTGTTCCTGCTGGGGGGCGCTGTGGCCGGGGTGGGGCGCGGGGAGGAGGTCTACCCTTTGCCGGATGCGCCATCAATGCCCTGCGTGCTGGCCCTTCCGGAGATCGGCGTCTCGACGGCGCAGGCCTACCGGGATTGGGACGCGCTGCAGGCCGATGCATTGACCGCCTCTGCTGCCTCAGCTACAATCGGGAGGTTGAGTCGGTCAATCGCTGCTGCTTTTAGCGAGCCGTACTCCTCCGGTGTCTTCTCCACAGGAGAAGGCCAGCCCGAGAATCCGCTTCTCGCGCTTGTCCGAACCGGGATTGAAAACGACTTTGAACGGGTCGTGTTTCCGCAGTATCCCTTTCTCGGTGCAATCAAGCGTATTCTTGCGGACGGATCCCCGGATCGATCCAGCGATCCAGCCCGGGCTGAGGAGTCGTCTGTGTACGCCGCTCTTTCGGGCTCGGGTTCGGCTCTCTTCGGGCTTTACCGGAGCGTGGAGGCGGCGGAGTCGGCGATGGATCGGCTGCGGGCGCAGGGCATTGCAGGTGTTTTGACCAGGACTCTGCCCCGGGATGAGTACTGGGGGGAGATGCGAGTTCCGCAAGTGCGGAAGGAGCGGAGTTAGGAAGAGGGGTTTTGGGCGATCGACTAACGGTAGGTCAAGTGCCTTTGGAGCACTTTGTCTAGGTTCGAATCCTAGTCGCCCAGCCAGATGTGCGCCGGAGACGGCGTGGGAAGCGTCGAGGCGAGGGTGTGAGTCCTGGCGGGCGCAGCAATAAGGGGCCGCAGCGGAAACTCTGCACCGCGGTCATGAGCAGAACAACCATAGCAAACCAGCATGGGAGGTTCGTGTGGAAGTGGATGGGATCGTCATGGCCTCAGCCGCGCAACAAGCGGCGGGATCTCCGGCAGCCGGAACGCTGGAGCAGGAAGCTCCGGCGGTTGCGCCCCGGGTAAAACCGGCGGCGGAGCGCAAGCGCGCCGGGCGCTTGAGTGAAGACAAGCGGTTCAAGATCTTCGCTGGTTCGGCCAACCGGAAGCTGGCCGAGGACATTTGCACGCATGTCGGAGTGCGGCTGGGCGAGAGCAAGCTGCAGCGTTTTGCCGACGGGGAGATTTACTTTCAGCTGCTCGAGAATGTCCGGGGTGTGGACGTGTTCATCGTGCAGCCGACCTGTTACCCGGTCGATCAGCACCTGGTTGAGTTGCTGATCATGATCGATGCTTTGAAGCGGGCCTCAGCGGGGAGGATTACGGTCGTGGTGCCGTATTACGGATATGCCCGGCAGGACCGCAAGGACCGGCCGAGGGTGGCGATCTCCTCCAAGCTGGTGGCCGATCTGCTGACCACGGCGGGGGCCAACCGGGCCTTGTTCATGGATCTGCATGCTGCGCAGATCCAGGGTTTTTTCAATATCCCGGTCGACCACATGTTTGCCAGCCCGGTGATGGTGAGCTATTTCAGGGATCTCAATCTCCCCAATCTTACGGTGGTATCGCCGGATGCGGGAGGCGTGGAGCGCGCGCGGTTTTTCGCCACCAAGATGCAGGCTCCGCTCGCCATCGTGGATAAGCGGCGCACGGACCTGAATGTAACGGAAGTGATGAACGTGATCGGCGAAGTGCAGGGGAGAACCTGCCTGATCGTGGATGACATCATCGACACGGCCGGCACTCTGGTCAAGACGGCACAGGCTTTGCTGGATGCCGGGGCGAGCAAGGTATATGCAGCGGCGTCGCACCCGGTGCTTTCTGGGCCGGCGATCGAGCGGATCGCCGATTCGCAGCTTCAGGAGCTGGTCGTCACCGACTCCATTCCGCTGCGCGAGAATGCGCAGAAATTGGAGAAGCTGGGCAAGATCAAAGTCCTGTCGATCGCCGGTTTGCTGGGAGCAACGATCGAGAGCATTCACATGGAGACCAGCGTCAGCTCCCTGTTCAGCTAGAACGAGGGTGAACCGAGGGAGCCGGAAACAGCAGGCGTTCCTGCGAGAAGTTTGAGGAGTGAGGAGTTTAGGAGAGATATGGCTGAGCAAGAAGTGGTTGCAGCAAAGCCCCGCGAGGGCCGGTTCAACAAGAATGCGGCTCGCCGGGTACGAGTCCGGGGGATGATCCCTGGCGTCCTCTACGGCGCCAAGGAGCCGTCGGTGGCGATCGAGCTCGATCCCAAGCAGATCACGCGCATTCTGCACTCCGAGTCGGGTCACAATACGATCTTCGACCTGGAGGTGGATGACGCATCGTCGTCCGGCGTCAAGACCAAGGCAATGATCGTCGATTGGCAGTACGAGCCGATTAAGGGCTCGCTGATGCACATCGATCTCAAGCGCATCGCCATGGACAAGCCGATCCGGGTGAAGGTGCCAGTGCAGATTTCCGGCGTCGCGGTTGGAGTAAAGACACAAGGCGGCATTCTCGACCTGGTGCTGCGCGAGGTGGAGATTGAGTGCCTGCCCGCGGATATCCCGAGCGGCATTCAGGCGGACGTTACGAACCTGGCGATTGGCGATGTTGTGCGCGTGGCCGATCTGCCGCACGGCGGAACGGTGAAGTTCATCACCGACGAAAACGCCACGGTGGTGCACGTCGTGTCCATCAAGGAGGAGGTTGCGCCGGCGGTGGAGGTTGTGGCTGCGGTTGCGGCCGAGCCGGAGGTTGCGAAGAAGGGCAAGCAGGAGACCGGGGAAGCGGCGGCCGGCGAGACCAAGGGCGCGAAGAAGTAAGTTTTGGCTGAGAGCGGAGCTGGAGGGAAGAGCGAGGGCGTGGTGCTGGTGGTCGGGCTGGGGAATCCTGGAATCGAGTACCAGTTCACGCCGCACAACGCAGGCTTTCTAGCGATCGACCGCCTGGCAGAGCAGAGCGGGGCAGTGGTGGCCAACCGCCGCTGCCGCGCTCTAACCGCTACGGCGCGGATCGCCGGCAGGGAAGTGATCCTGGCGAAGCCTGAGACCTATATGAACCTGAGCGGGGTTTCCGTTCAGGCGCTGCTCAAGGAATTCGACGCGGATGCCAGGCGCGATCTGATCGTGATTTACGACGAGATCGATCTGCCGCTGGGCACGCTGCGGATCCGGGAGCGCGGCTCATCCGGCGGCCACAATGGGGTCAAGTCAATCTCCGGCGCTCTGGGCAGCGAGGAGTGGCTGCGCATCCGGATTGGGATCGCTCCTCCAGGAGAGGAGGCTTCCGCGGGGGCGCGCAGGGGACGAAAGGATTACGTGCTTACGCCCTGGCGAAGGGCGCAGCTGGCAGTTCTGGATGAGGTGCTGGATCGCGCGGCGCGCGCGGTGGAGATGATTTTGACCAAGGGCGCTGGCGCCGCGATGAATGAATTCAACCGCCGCGACCTCGACCTGGACGCGGAACCGGGCAATTGAGCAGGCAAAGGGCCTGCCCTGAGATCAAGAGACGAAGTGGAGAAGGAAGAAGCTATGCAACGCACCTACGAAATTATGTTCATTGTCCGTCCTGATATTCAGGAGGAAGAGCTCGACAATCTGATCGCCGGCTTCGAGACCAACATCACCAACGGAGGAGGCACGGTCAAGTCGAAAGAGAAGCTGGGCCGGCGCAAGCTTGCCTACCTGGTGAAGAAGTTCAACGACGGCAACTATGTCCTGTTGACGGTTGAGGCCGATGGCTCGCTGGTAGGGGAGATCGAGCGCCGTTTGCGCGTCTCCGAGCCGGTCATCAAGTTCATCACCGTTCGCATGGACGAAGAGGAGAAGCGCCGGGCGAAGGTGAAGGCATTGCGGGCTTCACGCAAGAAGCTGAGCGCGCAGCCGGCTGCCGCAGCGCCCGCGCCGATTGCCGCAGAAACTGCAGCGGCGGAGCCGGCTCCAGCGGAAGCGGCCAGCGCCAGCGTATAGGCCAGCCTTTCGCCCGGCCAAGCCGGCCGAGCGTCAGGATGCGCGCTTGCATTGGAAGGTCGAGAGTCACTTTACCCCGGCTGTGAGACGGGCTTACCCAGTCCCCAGCCAGACGAAATTCGGTCCGTGCTTTCAAGCAAAGGGCCGCGCCGGATCTGAAAGAGACCGGAGAGAAGGAATAAAAAGACTATGGCGGACGAAACCACCACAACCAGCGCGCCCCGTTCCGAGGGATCGGGGCCTTCCTCACAATCGCCGGCGGGACGCGGGCCGGGTGGCCGGCCAAGCGGGCCGGGTGGCCCGGGCGGAGGCCGCAAGTTCTTCCGCCGGAAGAAGGTCTGCAAGTTCTGCGTCGAGAAGATCGATGTCATTCATTATCGCGATGTGCGCCTGCTGCAGCAGTTCGTGGCCGAGCGCGGCAAGATTGTGCCCCGCCGTCTGACCGGCGTCTGCACCACGCACCAGCGCTCGCTCGCCCGGGCCATCAAGCAGGCCCGCAATATCGCCCTGCTGCCTTTTGCCGCGCGCTACTAAACATCGGCGCCGGCGCACAACAGAAAGCACGCCGTCCGCGGCGGACTCTTGAAGTCTGCCGGACGATTGGGAGATTTGGTCATGGAAGTGATTTTGAAAGAAGATGTCAACAATCTCGGCCACCGCGGAGAAGTGGTCAAGGTCGCGGAAGGCTATGGGCGCAATTTTCTGCTGCCCAAACGGCTGGCCATTGAAGCCACCGCGGCGAACAAGGCGGTGATCGAGCAGATGAAGCAATCGGCCGTTCGCCGTTCTGTGCGCGAGAAAACCGACGCCGAATCCCTGGTGAGCCAGTTGGATAAGGTTTCGCTGGTGTTCAAGCGCAAGGTGGGCGAGCACGAGCACCTCTTCGGTTCCGTTACCTCGGCTGAAATCGCCCAGGAGCTGGAGCGGCAAGGATTCAATCTCGATCGCCGCAAGATTCAGCTCGATGAGCCGCTGCGGCAGCTCGGCGAGTTCCACGTGCCGGTCAAGCTGCATCGAGAAGTCACGGCGCACATTAAGGTCGCGGTGCAGCCGGAAGACGCTGGAGAATAATGCGCGAACCGCGTTTCCTGCGCGAACCGCGTTCGATGCGCGAACCGGCGTTTTACGCCGCGGCTTGAGAGCCGCGGCGATTCTCTTTTGTAAGAGAGAGTGAAGGCGCACGAGAGCGTGACGCCTACCACCGAACCTGCCGGCAGCTAGGTTGAAGCAGCCAATTCGGCCTTGACGATCTCGCTGACCTGCCTGCCGTCTGCGCGTATTCCGCCGGCCTGGATCTTGCTCTGTACCGCTTTCATCACGGTGCCCATGTCTTTGGGACCGAGCGCCGCTCCCTGAGCGCGCAGCTCCGCAAGGCTCTCCGCCACCAGCTTCCGAATCTCCGCTTCGCCCGCGGCCTTGGGCATGTATTCTTCGATGACCTGGATCTCGCTCGCCTCTTTTTCTGCGAGTTCCGGGCGATTCCCCCTGGTGAATTGTTCGATCGATTCCCGCCGCTGCTTGATCAGGGTTGTCAAAACCTGGACAGCCTGCGTGTCAGTGAGCGGGGCGCGCTGGTCGATCTCCTTGTTTTTGAAAGCGGTCTTCATCATGCGCAGCGTGGACAGACGCTCGGCCGCGCGCTGCTTCATTGCCGCCACCATGTCCTGATTTACCTGTTCCGTGATGCTCATCGCACTCCACTCCGGATCTCCGGCCAAGAATCTCGTCGCTGCTTTTCCTCTGGCTGCGATATTCCTGGCAAATTTGCGTGAGATCGCGCTTCATTCCTGCGTTTACGGCAGCCTAAACCTCTCATTATAGAAAAAGCGCGAAGCTCCCGCTCTGATTACAATAGTAGCTAAGGACGAACTATGATTCGCAAGACGAGACTGTTCACACCCGGCCCTACGCCGCTTCTTCCTGCAGCCCAGTTTGCCATGGCCGCAGCCGATATTCACCATCGCACTCCAGAGTTCCGGGCTCTGTATCAGAAGGTCCTCTCCGATCTCAAGACCTTCGTCGGGACGAAGAACGATGTCATCCTGCTGGCTTCTTCCGGGACCGGAGCGATGGAAGCCTCGGTGTCGAATCTGACATCGCCCGGCGATCGCGTGCTGGTGCTCTCGGCAGGTAAGTTTGGCGAACGATGGGTGAGTCTTGCCAAGGCATTTGGTTGCGATGTCGATGTGGTGAGCGCGCCCTAGGGCCACACCTTCGATCTCGAGCAAGTCCGCCAGGCGCTCAAAATTGAGACCCGCGCGATCTATATGCAGGCGACGGAGACTTCGACCGGCGTTCGCCATGACGTGAAGGCGGTGGCCGATCTGTTGAAGAAGAGCGGTTACGGAACCCTCCTGGTGGTCGATGCGATCACCGGCCTGGGCACCACGCATCTCGATATGGATGGCTGGGGCGTCGATGTGCTCATCGGCGGCTCGCAAAAAGCCGTGATGATTCCTCCCGGACTGTCCTATCTCGCGGTCAGCGATCGCGCCTGGGAAGCCATGGAGATCAGTCTCAATCCGCGGTACTACTTTGACCTGCGCAAAGAGCGGAAGAACGCGGCCAAGGGCGAGTCAGCCTACACGCCGTCCGTTGCGCTGATCGCCGGATTGGGCGCTGCGTTCGATTACATCGCCGCTCAGGCGGGCGGGGATCTGGCCAAGGGCCGGGAAAAGCTGGTGGACAACGCCGAGACCTGCGCCGCAATGACGCGCGCCGCGGTCCAGTCGCTGGGTCTCAAGCTTTTTGCTCCCGATGCTCCCGCTGCGGCGGTAACGGCTGTGCTGCCTCCGCCTGGCATGGACTCCGGCGCCATTGTGAAGGAGCTGAAGACGCGTTTTGCCGCGGTCATTACCAACGGACAAGGGGAGATGAAGGGCCAGATCTTCCGCATCGCGCATCTCGGGTTCTTCGACTACATGGACACAATTGCATTGGTCGGAGCACTGGAGCAGACGGCTTACTCGCTCAAGCTGCCCGGCTTCGCCTTCGGGGAGGCCCTGGTTGCCGCGCAGAAGGTCTTTGCGGCTCACGCAGCCCACGAGACCGGCAAACGCGAGGGAGCGAAAGCGGCGGACGATCTTGCCCTGGCGAGCGCTGCCGCACACTCTCGCTGATACGTGTTCGCCACCGGGCGGTGAGTCATTCGCAGCCGAATCCAGACACACCGCAGGTCCGCGCCCGGCATTCAGGCTCGATAGTTTTCAGCGGCACACGCTGAGACTATCGAGCCTTCCTCTGTGAAACGGCGGCGGCTTTCGAGCCTGGGATGCGGGGTCCAGCGTGACAGACGAGGAAGGTTTAAGGAGAACGATGAAGATTGTTTTGGCAGAAAAGGTCTCGCCCGCAACTCTCGCAGTCTTTGGCAGCGAGAGCGGATGGAAGATTGTCACGCACGATGAGATCAAGAACGGGCTGGCCGCCGAGCTGGCGGATGCGGACGCGCTGGTGGTTCGTTCCGCTGTTCAAGTGGACGACAAGCTGCTGGAGGCGGCTCCCAGGCTGCGCGTCATCGGCAGGGCGGGCGTGGGCGTCGACAATATCGATGCCGATGCGGCGACGCGCCGCGGGATCGTCGTGATGAACACACCGGGCGCGAATGCGGTCGCGGTGGCAGAGCTGACCATCGGGCTGATGCTCGCACTCGCGCGCCAACTGCCAAAGGCCAATGCCGGGTTGCATGCCGGCAAATGGGAAAAGAAATCTCTGCAAGGCGCGGAGCTGCGCGGCAAACAGTTGGGAATCCTCGGCCTTGGAAGGGTCGGGCTGGAGGTTGCGCGGCGGGCCAAAAACTTCGGCATGGAACTCGCGGGTCATGACCCGTTTGTTTCGCATGCGGTTGCCCGGGAGCACGGAGTGCGGCTCTGTTCCGTGGAGGAGCTATTCCGTGAGGCAGACTATTTGACCTTACACGTGGGGCTGACACCGCAGACAGCCGGCATCATCAATGCCGAGTCTCTGGCCACGATGAAGCCGAACGTACGAATCATCAATTGCGCGCGCGGGGAGCTGATTGCGGACGAGGCGCTGATCGAGGCGCTGCGCTCGGGAAAGGTGGCCGGCGCCGCGCTGGATGTGTTCAGCAAAGAGCCGCTGAAGGAGTCGCCTTACTTCGGCCTGGAGAACGTGATTCTGACCCCGCACATTGCCGGATCGACCGCCGAGGCCCAGGAGGCAGTCGGCGTGCAAATCGCCATGCAGGTCAAGGAGTACCTCAAGCTGGGCGTGGTGCAGAACGCGGTCAACCTGCCGTCGCTCACCCATGAGGAGTATCAGGAACTGTCGCCGTATATCGGCATGGCCGAGCGGCTGGGCGCCTTTCTTGCGCCTCTGGCTTCCGGCAGTGTGGAGAGCATTCATCTCTCCTACAGTGGGCGCTTAGCCCAGGGCAAGACGGAATTGGTGCGCAATAGCGCGATTCAGGGCGTGCTCTCGCACTCCGAGCACGTCAACCGCATCAACGCGCTCTCCATTGCGGAGGAACGCGGGATCCGGGTGCATGAAGAGAAGAAGGAGGCAGTCTCCGGCGGCGCGGGGAATGTGCTCAAGCTCACGCTGCACACGCGTGACGGAGACCGGACAGCGAGCGCCACCGTGCTGCACGGTCATTCTCCCCGTCTGCTCTCCTGCGACGGAATCAACATCGAAGTTCCGCTCCACGGCACGCTGCTGTTTTTCCGCAACCGGGACGTTCCCGGCGTGATCGGGCGCATCGGCACCATCCTGGGCGAGCATCGCATCAACATCGCCAATTTCGCGCTGGGACGCAAGCTGCAGGCGGGTCAGGCGAATGCCTTAGCGGTGGTACAGATTGACGGCCGGGTGACGCGAGCGGCGCTTGACGCGCTGCTGGCCACTGACGCGATCCTGCAGGTTCGTCTCATCGAGCTTGAGGAGCGGCAGCCGGAATATGCAACGGTAGAATAGGGGAAGGGATTCAAGGGGGAACGCGGGGATGCCGCTATACGAATACCAGTGCAAAGAGTGCGGACATCGATTTGAACGGATTCTTCAGAGCTTTTCGAGCCCCGATGTGAAAGAGTGCCCCGTCTGCGAAGGAGAGGTCGAGCGGTTGCTCTCTGCGCCGGCCGTGCAGTTCAAGGGCTCCGGATTCTACTCGACGGATTACGGCGCCAAGCCCTCTGCCAAGACCGGGCAGAGCGCCGGGGAGACATCGGGCAAGCCGGCTTCCTCCGACGGCGCCTCGTCTTCTTCGGAAAAGCCGGCGGCCCCAAAAGCTGAAGCTGCTTCCACGGCCACGCCGGCAGCCAAGACCGGCGCAAGCAGCTAAAAACGCCTGGTCCTTCTCACCTTCTTTGATCTGATCAACCAGCAAGCTGCGTCTTCCACGGCAGGAGGACGCAGCTTTTCTGCCAGCGTGGGAACCGGCATCATCCCAAATGAGGGGGAAGGGCTCGCCTGAGTTGTACGGGTTTTCTTCTCAAGAAGAGCCGCATCCCGGCGAGTTTTGCTGTGCATAGCAACCAAGAATCCGCTCTATGTACACTGGGTGACACATGGTCGCATTCGCTCGAGGTGACGAAGGCCGCCTGGATTGGAAGATACTCCGGGACGGAAGTATCGCTCTCTATCGAAATCCCCGATATATCGAGGAGGATATCGAGTGGCTTCGGCGTAACTCTTACGAGATCCATTCCCTGGATTGCACGACATGGTTCTCCGACGAAGCAATGTACACGGAATTCCAGCGGAGTTTGTCTTTTCCTGGATATTTCGGCAAGAACCTGGATGCGCTGAATGATTCGCTTTCGGAGATGGCTGTGCCGGAGAACGGCGGCATGGCACTCGTCCTGAGCGGATTTGATGTCTATGCAAAGGGATGCGGAGGCGCACCGATGCAATCCGGAAGGACCAGGGCAGGCGTACTCCTGGATATTCTGGCCCGTAACTCAAGGTACTTTCTGTTGACCGGCAGACGGATGGTTGTGCTGGTGCAGTCCAATGATCCGTTGATGCATTTTGAACAGCTAGGCGGCTCATCCACTCGATGGAATGGACGTGAGTGGCTCAATCATGATGGCGATCTCTGATCGTTGCAAACCGCGGCGTCGCGTCGTCGACCGCTCTTGCGCTAGCGAACGCCGGCTGCCGCGGGAAGAATCTCTTCGACGTCGACCCATTGCGTGGGATAGACGCCGGTATAGCAGGCGGTGCAGTAGCGGTTGCCTTCTCCGCCATCGCAGGACTGTTCCAATCCTTCCAGAGAGAGATAGGCAAGGGAATCGGCCTCGATGAAGCGGCGAATCTCCTCGATCGAGTAGTTGGCCGCAATCAGGTCTTTTTTGCTGGGCGTGTCGACGCCGTAGAAGCAAGGCGAGATTGTCGGCGGGCAACTGATCCGCAGATGCACCTCCGAAGCTCCCGCGGCCCGGACCATGCGCACGATCTTGCGGCTGGTGGTGCCGCGGATGATCGAGTCGTCGATCAGGATGATGCGCTTGCCTTCGAGCAGATTGCGCACCGGATTCAACTTGAGCTTGACGCCGAAATCGCGCACGCGCTGTTCCGGCTCGATGAAGGTGCGGCCGACGTAGTGGTTGCGAATGAGCCCGAAGTTGAAGGGGATTCCACTCTCCGCCGCGTAACCCAGAGCCGCGGTCACCCCGGAATCGGGCACCGGCACAACCAGGTCGGCAGCGACTCCCGACTCCCGCGCCAGATGGCGCCCCATCTGCTCCCGGCTGGCCTGTACCCATCGGCCGAAGATGCGGCTGTCCGGCCGCGCGAAGTAGACGTGCTCAAAGATGCAGCTGGATTGCGGAATGCCGGTCGCATACTGCACGGAAGAGACGCCGTCCCGCGTCACCATGACTACCTCTCCGGGGCGCACGTCGCGTTCATATTTGGCGCGCAGCAGGTCGAACGCGCAGGTCTCCGAGGCGAAGACGACGGTGTCGGGTCCATCGGGATTGCTGATGCGCCCCATGGAGAGCGGCCGGAACCCGTGAGGATCGCGGGCGGCAAAGATGCGGTCCCGCGTCATCATCACGATGGAGAAGGCGCCGTCGATCTGGCGAAGCGAGTCACCGATGGCATCGATGATGGTGCTGGCGCGCGAGTGTGCGATCAGCTGCACGATGATCTCTGAGTCACTGGTGGTCTGGAAGTATGCGCCGTCCCTCGCTAGCCGGGCGCGCAGGTTGGCCAGGTTCACCAGGTTGCCGTTGTGGGCAATGGCGATCAGTCCGCGGGTCGAGTCCACCCGGATGGGTTGAGCATTCAGCAGCGCCGAGTCTCCGGTCGTCGAGTAGCGCGTGTGGCCGATGGCCATCTCTCCCGGCAGCTTGGCCAGCACCTCTTCGGTAAAGATGTCGGCGACTAATCCCATGCCCTTGATATTGGACAGATTGGTGTAGTCGGCGGTGGCTATGCCTGCCGACTCCTGACCGCGATGCTGCAGGGCATACAGAGCGAGGTATGCCTGGCGCGCCGCTTCAGGGTGTCCATGCACCGCGACCACTCCGCATTCCTCACGGAGCTTGTCGAAGGGAGTCTCGTCCAGCGGCTCTTGCCGAAGTTCTTCGTTCTGAGGATCGATGATCGTAGACTCCATACGCTTACACCATTGTCCCTATATGCTTTGCTGGCGGGAACTGGTTCTACAGCGGATCGTTCCCTGGCCTGGCTGATTCCGTGCTGCTGGTTTCGTTCTGCTCCGCGGGGAGATCGCTCGCCCGAGAGAAATCGTTCAATTGTCGATGCGCATGCCATGCGCAAGCTGCGCGGCCAGCGCGCCGGCCCAGACGTTGCGCAGCCCCGAGACCTTCTCCCGTATCACCACGCTGCCGTCGACCGCCAGCTCAATAATGCCGGAGATGGTCTCGCCCAGATCGGTCACCAGAATCCCGCTGCCTTGAGAGATCTGCTCAATCTCCGAGACGGCAGCCTTGCTGCAGGTGATCAGGATCTGGCTGGCCGTCTCTCCAAAGAGATCCCATTCCAGGGGCAGGTCCGGAGCCTTCTCCAGGTTTGCACGGACGCCGATCTCATTTTCGAAGCACGCCTCTGCCAAGGCAACCGCAATGCCTCCGTCGGTGATATCCCGCGCGGAATGGAGAAGGCCGCGCTCCGCCAGCCCAGCGAGGAGACGGTGAAGCGATGCCTCGGCCTGAAGATCGAGACTTGGGGGAGTGCCCCAGAGTTGAGAGAGCACGGTCCTGGCGTACTCCGATGAGCCAAACTCGCGCATCCTCTCTTCGAGCGTAGGGAGGGATGCAGGCGAGAGCAGAAGAACCCGGTCGCCGGTCTCAAGGAAGTCGGATGGGACGGCCTTGCGGACATCCTCCAGGATGCCCACGATGCCGAGCACCGGCGTGGGATAGATGGCGTCGCCGCGGGTTTCGTTGTAGAGGGAGACATTACCCCCGGTGATGGGAGTACCAAGCGCGACGCAGGCCCCGGCGATGCCGTCGATAGCGTTGGAGAGCTGCGCCATCACCTCCGGCTTCTCCGGGTTGCCGAAGTTCAGGCAATTGGTGGCCGCGACGGGGATGGCTCCGCAGGAGGCAACTTTGCGCGCTGCCTCGGCCACGGCGTGGGCGGCTCCCAGCTTGGGATCGAGAAACGACCAGCGGCTGTTTCCGGCCAGGGCCATCGCCAACCCGCGGGTGGTGCCCTTTACACGCATCACGCCCGCTTCGCCGCCCGGGCCCTGGACAGTGTTGGTCTGCACCATCGAGTCATACTGCTCGTAGACCCAGCGTTTGCTGCAGATATTGCTGGCCGCGAGCAAGGCACGCAGCTCATCGGCGTACTTTCCGGCCAAGGTGGCTCCGGAGCCCTCTTCGAGAAAGTTCAGCCGCTCAAGAACCTCCGCCGGAGGGTCGGAGGGAACGGGCGCCTTCCATTCGCCGACCGGGCGATGGTACAGGGGAGCATCGTCGGTGAGGGATTGGTTGGGAATATCGGCGACAAGCACGCCGTGATGCAGGATGCGGAGGCGCGGCTCCTGAATGACTTCGCCGACGATGACCGCGTCGAGACCCCACTTCTCAAAGACGCTCAGGACTTCGCCGGCGCGGTCCTTCTCCGCCACGAGGAGCATGCGCTCCTGGCTCTCGCTCAGCATGATCTCGTAGGCGCTCATCCCGGTCTCGCGCTGCGGCACCTTTTCGAGCTCAACTTCGAGCCCTACGCCGCCGCGCGCGCCCATCTCGCAGGTGGAACAGGTGAGGCCGGCGGCGCCCATGTCCTGAATGCCCACCACGGCCCCAGTGTGCATGGCCTCGATGCAGGCCTCCAGGAGGAGCTTCTCCATGAACGGATCGCCCACCTGGACGTTGGGGCGCTTCTGCTCCGATCCCTCTTTGAACTCCTCGCTGGCCATTGTGGCCCCGTGGATACCGTCCCGGCCGGTCTTCGCGCCGACATAAATCACCGGATTGCCCACGCCGGCAGCCTTGGCATAGAAGATCTCATCCCGCCGCACCAGGCCGAGGGCGAAGGCGTTCACCAGGGGATTGCCCGAATAACAAGACTCAAATCGTGTTTCGCCGCCCAGATTGGGCACGCCAAAGCAGTTGCCGTACCCGGCGATGCCGCTGACCACTCCCTCAAGAATGGAATGGTTCCGGTGGATGAGGGCCGAGGTTTGCGGGTCGTCCCGTTCGCCCTCCCCGATCGGGCCGAATCGCAGAGAGTCCATCACCGCCAGCGGCCGCGCGCCCATGGTGAAGATATCGCGCAGGATGCCGCCGACTCCGGTGGCCGCTCCCTGGAAGGGCTCAATATAAGAGGGGTGATTGTGGGACTCGATCTTGAAGGCGCAGGCCCAGCCGTCTCCGATGTCGATGATGCCGGCATTCTCGCCCGGGCCCTGGACGACACGGTCGCTCCGGGTCGGTAACCGCTTCAGGTGCACACGAGAAGACTTATAGGAGCAGTGCTCGCTCCACATGACGCTGTAGATCCCCAGCTCCGTAAGGCTGGGGGTGCGCCCCAGGGTCTGGACGATGCGCCGGTATTCCTCTGGCGTGATGCTGTGCTGTGCTAAAAGCTCAGGGGCGAAAGACAGAGCTTCAGGGGCCACGGGCAGAGAAGCTGGTTTCATGGCTATAAGCTTATTGTCGCATGATGTGCCTGCCATTTGTTCCCAGCTTTCTCCGGCGAGAGGGCCGCCTGTCCTGGCGACAGACGGCGCCGGCCTCTGTTGGGGAGAACCCGCGCCGCCCGTCCCGGGCGATAGGAGATCCGCTCTATCCTCGCCAAACCTTGGCAATCTCGCGGATTTCCTGCGGCCCGGTGCGGCAACACCCCCCGATCCACTGGGCTCCAGCCTCGCGCCAGAGCCTTGCCAGTCTGCCAAACTCATGAGGCCGGCCGGCCCGGGTCCAGGCTCGCCGTTCCGGGTCCCAGAGCTCGCCCGAGTTCGGATATACGAGGATCCGCTTCTCCGTTGACCGGGTAAGCTCCCCGATGAGAGGGAGAATGAACCTGGGCGCGGTGCAATTGACCCCAATGGCAATGATCTGGTCTTCCTGGTCCAGCAGTTGCGCGCAGGCGGCCAGGCTTTCCCCATGGACCACATGTTCGGCGTCCTTGCAAGCGAAGCTCAGCGACGCGGGCAGCGCGGGCCAATGGCGGAGGGCGGCGACAATCGCCCGGGCCTCCTGCAGGGATGGGATGGTCTCGAAGGCGACAAAGTCCGCGCTGGTCTCTGCCAGGACGGCCAGGCGGCGGCTGTGGAAGCCTACGAGAGCGTCAAAGCTGCAATCGTAATTGCCGTGATACTCCGCTCCGTTGTGCAACGCCGCGCCATAAGGTCCCAGAGAGGCCCCGATCCACACCTTGCGCGGATTGCCGGCCTGGTATTCGCGGCGGACCGCCTCCGCCAGGGCCACGGAGGAGCGCAGAGCGTCGGCGGCCTCGGCGGCGGTGCGGCCGAGCTCCGCATAGCCCTCCGCCGAGATCTGATAGCTGGCCGTGAGCAGGCAATCGGCTCCGGCTTCGAGATATTCGCGATGCACCGCGGCAACCGTCTCGGGAGAACTGTCGAGGACGTGCGCCGACCACAAGGGTCCGCTCAGGTCGCAGCCCCTGGCCTCCAGCTCAGTGGCCATGCCCCCGTCGAGGATATGCAAGCCGCTGAGATCGAGTTCCTGCACGGTGTTCATTCCGCTTCCGACGGGTTATTTCTTCTGCGCCTCTGCTGCCGAGCGAATGTAGGAGTCGACGTTGCTTTTGTCCACCAGAGCGGTCCCGGTGTCGACGAACTCGGGATAGGGAGAAAAGGAGTCGGAGCTAAAGTCCGCCTGCAGGGACTTTGGGGGATAATGGTGCACCTCGTCGAGTGAAATCAGGCCATAGTACCCCATCGTATAGGGCTTTTGCGCGACCGTCGCTTCAATGACGCCGGCTTTGATGAGATTCAAAGTGTCCTGATCCACGTCCATCGCGATCAGCAGGCGATCCGTTGCATTTTGCCGCTTGAGCGCCTCGGCGACATCTTTCGCGCTGGAGGACTCGAGACAAATGAAGGCATCGATCTTCTTGGGGCCAGTCTCGGCCAGATACTGTTGCGCTCTGTCGAAGGCGTTGCCGGAGTCGCCCTTGATGTTGATAACGTCGATCACTTTGACGCCGGGATGCGCGGAGAAGACATCCTGGTAGCCTTTGAGCCGCTCATCGAGGTTCGGCTGGCCGGGCATGGAGAAGAAGACGACGTTGCCCTTGTCTCCAAGTTTCTCCACGGCGCGCTGTCCGCCCAGGCGGCCGGCTTCCAGATTGTTGGTGCCGACGAAGAAGAGCCGGTGAATGCCTGGCGCGTCGGAGTCGACTGTGACGACGGGAATTCCGGCCTCGATGGCCGAATCGATCTGGGGCTCCAGAACGACCGGGTCGGAGACGGAGATCAGAATGCCCGCCGGTTTGGCTGCCACCGCCTTGGTGAGAGCCTGCAGCTCGGCCTGCACATCGTAGTTGTTCGGGCCATCGACCTGATCCGTCACGCCATAAGCGGTTGCGGCGCGATCAAAGCCGGAGACCACCGTCTTCCAATAAGGCACGCCCAGATTATTCGCAATCAAGTAGTAGGTCTCTGATTTGGCGTGGCGTTCGCATCCGGTAGCGAAAAGACAGAGCGCCGCCGGCAGCGAGAGCAAAAGTGCTTTTCCGATCCTTCGCATAGAACCCCCCACATCCGAGATAGAGCATGGAGGCCGTCTGGTTCGGATCCGGGCCGGTTTCTGTAGGCCGGTCTTTTGCTGCTAAGTCCAGTTTCGCGGCGATCACTCGCGCCATTGACGCGGCGTACAGACCGCCGCGCCGATCAAAAGAGAGCATGAAGCAGGAATGCCATTTCCGGCCCGCCATGCATCGGCGGGAATTGTACTCCAGCAAACCGGAATCTGGCACCAGTGCGCCACCCTGTCCAGCACCCGCCTCTTCAAGGCCCACCCGTGGACCTAAGTGATCTGAAATCAGCGGATCCGGTTGATATGAAATATGTTTGGCCACTGCCGTTGCGAAAAAGGGCTCCTCCAAGGGACTAATGGGATGACTCAACCCGATGGTTCCATACTTACCCAGCTTCGCCTGCGCTGCTCGAGGGTAGCCGTCACGAATCTCTTCAGCTTAGACAAGCGAATGTTGGTCTGCGCTTGGGATCGCAATCATGGCAAACGTATCGGCGAGTGTGTTCGATCCTGTGTGGGCAGCGCCTCCGCGAGCCGCAACAAATTTGTTCAGTCCTCCTTCATGGCTTCGGACCAACCGATCCGCCTTCCCCTTACGTTAAACCCTTGGCTCATTTGAACCTGGCGGCACAGATGAGCCTTCAATGACAAAATTCAATCACTCTTCAACAGCATTCAAGAAGACGATATTTGCCTCCAACTGCGATGATGAAGCCGCTTCAACGAACGCATGCTAACTCAGTTCAATCTTCGCTACGTGATCTTTCTCGCGTGCACCGCCGCGCTGGGCGGGCTGCTCTTCGGCTTTGACATCGCCATCATCACCGGCGCCGGTCCGTTCCTCACTCGACACTTTGGCCTCAGTGACATCAGTCTCGGCATCGCCTTCAGTTCCCTGCTTTTCGGCTGCGTCCTGGGCTCATTTCTCGCTGGTCGCGTCACCGATCGATATGGCCGCAAGCGTCTGCTGGTCTGGGTAGCGCTGCTCTTCGCACTCACCTCCGTCGCCACTGCGGTTGCGCCCAGCTTCACTCTTTTCGTCCTCGCACGCTTCCTCGGCGGACTCGCTGTCGGCGCCGTCTCTCTACTCTCACCCATGTATGTCGCCGAAGTTTCGCCGCCTTCCATCCGCGGCCGCATGGGAACCTTCTATCAGCTCTCCATCATCATCGGCATCCTCATCTCCTACTGCATCAACTACCTGCTGCGCAACACAGGCCCTGACAACTGGCGCTGGATGTTCCTGAGCGGCGTAGCACCCTCCGCTCTGTTTTTCATCCTCATCGCGCTCGCGCCCGAAACACCGCGGTTTCTGGTCAAAGTCGGCAACACCACCCAGGCCTTCGCCGTCCTGGAACGCATCGCCGGCACAGAGAGTTCGCATGCCGAAATCGCCGCCATCACCGCCAGCATGCACCACGAACAGCAAGCCTGGCGCGGACTTCTGCGCCCCGGAGTGCGACGCGCTCTCGCCGTCAGCGCCTGCCTCGCCATTTTCATTCACGTCTCCGGCGTCAACACCGTCATCGACTATGCGCCCTCCATCTTTCAATCCGCCGGGTGGAAGATCGACGGCGCCCTCCTCTCCACCTTCCTCGTCGGCCTGACTGAACTTCTCTTCACCCTCGTTGCCTTCGCCGCTATTGACCGCTACGGCCGCAAACCTCTCTACATCGTCGGCTCTCTCGGCATGGCCGCCACGCTTGCCGCTCTGCTGATTGCGGTCGTCCTGGACCGGTTCCACGGCGCGCTCGTCCTCGCGCTCATCCTCTCTTATCTCGCCTTCTTCGCAGCCTGTGTCGGCCCCGTCTTCTGGACGCTCGTTGGCGAGATTTTTCCCAACGATGTGCGCGGCCTCGCGATGACCGTCCCCGTCCTTGTGCAATGGGTCGCGAACGCCGTCGTCGTTCTCGTCTTTCCCTACGCTTTCCACCAGATTGGCAAGGCCATCACCCTCAGCTTTCTCGCTCTCATGGCCCTTCTGCAAGCCATATTCACCTGGCTCTACGTGCCTGAAACACGCAATAAGCCCCTCGAAGAGGTCGAGAACTTCTGGACAGCAAAGCAGCCCGCCACCTGGCGCACCCTGCATCGCACACCACTGGTTGAGACTCTGCCCGATCCATGCAACCAAAGGGAGCCGCACTCCAATGCCACGGATTAGAATCACCCGGCTTACACGCCGCCAACTCATCCAGAGCGGCATAATCCTCGCCGGCAGCGCCACCCTGCCCAGCGCCTGCACAGCCTTCGCCGGAACCACGCAGTCCTCCGCAGCAGCCGCCGATTTGCAGACGTGGACCATCGGAAACGACCGCATCCGCCGCACCATCGCCTTCGCCCCCGGCAGCGGCCTCTACACCAGCGCACTCGCTGACCTCGCCACCGGGGCTCAGTTCATCTTGCCAGAGCATCTCCGCAAAGAGCGCGCCAGCGAATTCGCATTCGCGTGCAATGGCCAATCCGTCCGCGGCACCCACACCGGCTTCACGCGCATCAGCGTCGATCAGGCTGCAATCCCGCACGGCGCCTCCCTCACCGCGCGACTGCGGCATAATGTGCACCCGCTGGACATCGATGTTGTCTATCGCGTCTACGACAATCAACCGTCAATCCGCAAGAAGCTCGTCCTGCACAACACCGGCGCCACGCCGCTCCGTATCACCCACCTCTGTATCGAGTCGCTCGGCCTTAACATCGGCCCTGAAGACGAAACCCTCCTCAACGCGCAGTACGGCGCCATCCCGCGCGAAATCTTCTATACTGGCCGCTCTGAAGATGCCGCCCTGCTCGTCTGCAGCAGCCGCACCGGCCTCGGCGCCGTCATCCTCAGTGAAGTTCCGGGCTACATGAAGCGCACCGAGATTGAAGGCTGGGACGATCCTGAGCAGTTCTTCATCCAGGCCATGTATGACACCGACCTCATGCCCTTCGAGCGCTCCATCCCTGCCGGCGAATCGTTCTCTAGCGCCTGCGTTTCACTGCTCACCTTCCAGCGCGGTCATGGCTTCCAGGATCCGCAATGGGTACTGCCCACCTACACCTCCAAAACCCTCGTGCGCCGCGTTGACACACAAGGGCCGCCATGGATCTACAACACCTGGGAGCCATTCCAGCGCAGGGTGAACACAGAACTTGTTCTCGAACTCATCGACGTCGCAGCATCCATGGGCATGGATGTCTTCACCATCGACGACGGCTGGCAGCTTGAGTACGGTGAGAATACCGTCAACCTCACATCCTTCCCAGGCGGTCTCGATCCCATCCTCACCGCCGTCGAATCCAAAGGCATGCGCCTCGGCCTCTGGATTCCCTTAGCGGCCATTGGCCTGAATACCAACGATTACCGCAATCATCCCGAGTGGGCCTCGCGCGACATCGAAGGGAACCTCAAAACCACCGGCACCATGGGCGGCGTCAAGGCCGTCATGTGCCTCGCAACGCCCTTCCGCGACTCTGCCGCAGCCCGCATTAATGAAGCTATCGAGCGCTTCCGCCTGGCCTACGTCAAGCTCGACCTCACCACCATTTTCAACGCCTATGGCGAAGCCCCTGGCTGCTATGCCAAAGGCCACTTCCACGGCACCTGGGCCGAGTCGCTCAACATGATCTATGAGGGCATTGCCGATGTCACCAGCAAAATCTATAGCAAGCATCCCGACGTTCTGCTCGATCTCACCTTCGAACTCTGGGGACAGAAGCACATCATCGACGCAGGTTTGCTCGCGGCCGGCGATCTCGACTGGATGAGCAACGTTGACGATACACTGCCCAGCTCTGCAGGCCCGCGCCAGGCCCGCCAGCTCCTTTATCAGCGCGCAGCCTCGATGCCCGTTGAAAGCATGCTCATCGGCAACATCCACGCCGAGTTGCCCACCATCCAGGAGAGCTTCGCTACTGCCATTGGGTCCGCGCCGCTCCTGCTCGGCGACCTGCGCAAACTCACTGCCAGCGACCACGCCTGGTATCACGATAAGCTGACATGGTTCAAGGCTCTGCGCAAGCGCGTCCGCATCAGTGAGAGCTTCTTCCCTCTCGGCAACTGGCAGCAGCCTTCCGCTGCGCATTGGGATGGCTTTGCTCGCCTCGCACACTCGGGCGATGGCATCCTCGTGCTCTTTCGCAACAAGTCCGGCGCGGCCTCAGCAAACGTCCAGTTGCCCCTCATGCCCAGTGGAAAATTCAAACTCCGCTCCATCATCAACGGCAATGAAGTGGGCGCCTACTCGCAGGCCGACTGGGCCCGCGGCGTGCCGATCAAATTTTCAGATGCGACGCTGGCAGAGGTCTTTGAGGTCACCGCGCTCATCTAGCCAACATGTGCGCGGGATGTTCAGTCATAGGCCGTGCTGCGCGGGGAGATATAAAGCAGCTCAGGCCAACATCCTGCCGCGGAGCTGCCGTCCGACCCACGGCTTTTTCTACCGGAACTTCCAGCCGCTTGCTTCGCATACTCAGGACCGCACGATCGAGAAATAGACCGGAATCCATGCTCAACCCGCCGATATTGATCGCGCCTTGTTATAGGCGAGGAGAGCAATTCAAGACACGGAGGGTGTGTGCTCGGACGGGAGAAGCTCCGTATGGAGGCGGCGCCAGCCACTTCAACAAAGGGTGCCGGAAGAAGTCTCTCGGATCAAACCTGTTCATTGAGACACGCCCGAGGTCCCTTGCCGTATGCCTGTACGAATACCTTGTAAAACTGGGCGTAGCTCCCGAAACCCGCCGCATAAACCGCCTCCGCTAGATTCGTTTGACCGGATTGACGATAAGCCTCCCAGAAACGAGAGAGTCGAAGCGAGTTGCGATAGCGGGTCAGCGAAACGCCGACTTGGCGGTGAAAGGTTCTGCTCAGATGCGCTTCGCTCACACCACATGCATCGGCAAGTCTCCCAAAGTCCTCTTCCCAATCGCCATCGCTCAACAGTTTGATCGCGCGTTGGACCGCCGGATGGAGTGTCACAGCTTCGCCAAACACCCGGCCACCACGCTGACTGCGCCAACATAAGAGCAGGAGATGATGAAGTCCCGCATTTAAGCCATCCGGGTCATGATGTTCAAACGAGAAATTGGAGTGTGGGCCGAAGCCCGCTTCGTGATTCAGGACGTCTGGGTCCAGGGATCGCTGCATCAGCGAATCCATAATCTTGCGAATCAGGTCGAAGGTGTCTGGCTTTAGCTGAGTCTTAAGAAGGCCGCCGTGCTGGTCTCTGTTCTGCTTGAGCCCTTCGTACATTGCCGTTTTACATGACTTATCGATCAGAGAGGGCTTGAATACCACAACGTAGCATTGCGCATCATCCGCCCGATCCACCAACTGGTGCTCGTGCCCCGGAAAGAGCCAGACCAAAGTACGTGGAGGAAAAGTGAACCTTTTTCCGCTGACGACATAAGTGATCGTGCCGCGAACGACCAGGTTCATTTCCAGCTCGACGTGATGATGGCTTTGAAGTTTTGGCGGATTCCGGGTGGACTCAACCAGATATAGAAAGCCGTCATAGCATTCGCGGATCTTGAGATTTTCGAGCACAGGGACAACATACGATAAGTTTTCGCCGTTTGTCGATAAGACGCTCAAGGCGGGCAGCGATATCATAGGGGCGGTTACTGAGCCATGGCTCCCCGCATTCAATCCCGAACCTTCGGTTTTCTCCCGACAGGCGAGTCAGTCGAGGCTTGGACTCTCACCGGAGCGGGGAGCGTGACGCTTGAAGCGATCACCTTTGGCGGCATCGTCACTCGGCTCCTCGTGCCCGATCGCCAAGGGCAGTTTGCCGACATAGTACTCGGTTACGCAGATCTCAATCCCTACCTCGACGATCGCGCCTATTTCGGTGCTATCGTCGGACGCGTCGCGGGACGAATTACAGGTGCACGCTTCTCGCTCGATGGCAGACTCTACAACCTCTCATCCAACGAACCGCCGAATCATCTGCATGGTGGAGCGATTGGTTTTAACCGCAGACTCTGGGA
>DASYYO010000011.1:0-6066 GCA_035933805.1 Acidobacteriaceae bacterium
GGGCATCTGCCTGCTGATTCAATGTATCCGTCAGGCGAGGCCCCCCAGTCTGCGCTCCAGGTTGCGCGGCCGCTTCACCGCCTGACGTTTCGGGATCGACCGTATTGATGTTATTGCCTACCGCCCCGCCACCCGCAAGCGCCGCCCCATTACCACCCGCCGCCGTGGTGCCGTTCATGGCGGCGCCCACCCCGCCAGTTTCCAGGCCGGCAACGCTGATGGGGTAGACCGCGATCTGCGAGCCGGAGATCACCCTGGACGTTTCACCATCGCGTGGAAGACCTGTCATGAAGGATGGCGCTCCCGCGGAGGAGTGGAAGGACTGCAGCATCGTTAGAGCGCCCAAGGGGAAGCTTTCCGAGAGCCAGATCAAATTTTTGCGTCCGGGAAATACCGCGGTTGCCTGCGCCAGTTCGCGAAACGCCCTGTTGACCGTGTCATTGCGGACCTGACCGTTCTGAAAGTCTTCCTTCGCGAGTTCATCCACAAGGTCGATCGCGAACGAACCTCCGCTGCCTCCTTGTTTCATATCGGGCGGAAGTAAGCCAAGGATATCGGTGGCGCGCATCTGCTGGGCCCCGGATTGGAAGAGGGAGGAGGCTTGCGGCATCAAGGAACGAGCTGTCTCCGCAAGGAGGTCCGAACTGCCGGTGAAGCTCTGAATCATATGGAGCCGGTCGGAGAGGATGAATAGCGCAATTCTTTGGCCGGGCGGCAGATCTCCGAGAAACTTGAGCATCTGCCTTCGGGGCGTAGATTTGGTTCGAAGCGGAGGTGTCCAACAAATCGAACAGAATCATGTTGGCGGTATCCGGCGATACGTTCCCCGCCGCGGAGTTGGAGAAGTCGAGGTTTGCACCCGGCCTGTTTGGAGGGCGCCTGGGGGCAGCAGCCGCGGGGTCCGACGCATAAGCCTGAAAGAAATCGATCTTCTGGGCTCGTCCGTCTTCCGAGACCCGAAAATCGCTTTGCGTCAGACCATTCACGATATGGCCCCGGGCATCGCGAACGACGATGCTGACAGAAACGACGCGGGAACTTACATCAAGCGTTGGAACGGGCAACATCTGAGAGTCAGATTGAGCCGACAGCAGGGCCGGAAACAGCAGGAGAAAGAGCCGCCACATCAGGATCGCGCACCTCGGCCACCGATCAGCATAGCCCTCACTAGCGCTTCGCTCAACTCGCTCAAGAAGTGATCTCCATCCTTCCAACGAACACCGCACAGAACCCTGATCTCCGGGTTCTCCCCTCGCGTGAATCGCAGTGAACCGATTCGGTCACAATCAGCCACACCTCTCTATTGACAAGCAATAAAATGCCGCTATCTAATGACATCGCTCCGGATTTCAACATTTTCAGGATTTCTGAGTGGCCGCTGGCCTCGGGAACCTGAAGAACGAACCGATTTGAAATCATCCGCAACCCGTTTGCGGGCGAGGACAAGATCGCAGACCGCGTGGATATCCGCCGGAAGGGGCCCTGGCGCGTCCCGCTTTTTCGAACTCGTCATCCGGCGCGGCGTGGGCCGCCCAGGAGGTAGACCCCATGGCATCCGGTTCCGTTTCCCGGCGTACCGTCCTGCAATTGATTGCAGGCCACGCTGCCGCGTCTTCTGTTGCCCTCGCCAAGCCTCTGGAACCGAAGCGGCCGCCGAATGTCATCTTCGTTCTCGCCGACGACGTCGGATACGGCGACCTGGCCTGCCACGGCAACCCCTATATCAAGACGCCTAACCTCGACCGAATGCATGGCGAGGCAGTCCGCTTTACCGACTTTCACGTGAGCCCCACCTGCGCCCCCACGCGGGCAGCGCTGATGACCGGGAAGTACTGCGATTCGGTTGGCGTATGGCACACGATCATGGGCCGGAGCCTGCTCGACACCTCCGCCACAACGATGGCCGAGTGCTTCCGCTCCTCCGGCTACCGTACCGGCATCTACGGAAAGTGGCATTTAGGGGATAACTATCCCTGTCGCCCCCATGACAGGGGATTCCAGGATGCCGTCGTATGCGGCGGTGGAGGCATCTGGCAAGGTCCGGACTACTTCGGCAACGACGACAGGAACGACTCCTATCTTCACAACGGGAAGTTTCAGAAGTACGAAGGCTTCAGCACCGATGTCTTCTTCAATCTCAGCATGGATTTCATGAGCCAGGCGCAGGCGGCCGGGCAGCCCTTCTTTTGCTACCTTCCGACGACGGCCGCACACCAGCCGACGTGGGGCCTGGAGCGCGACACGGCCCCTTACGAACATGTGCCCGGCCTCGCTCAGCCCGGCTTCTTCGGAATGATTGCAAACATCGACGCGAATGTCGGAAGGCTGGTCCGGTTTCTTGAAGAGAAGAATCTACGCGAGAACACGATCTTGTTTTTCTCCTGCGACAACGGGACGGCAGACGGCGCCAAGGTCTTCAATGCCGGTATGCGCGGAGCCAAGGGATCCCCTTACGATGGCGGTCACCGGGTTCCGCTCTTTGTCCAATGGCCAGCCGGAGGAATTGGCGGAGGCCATGATGTCAACGTGCTCACGAAAGACATCGATATCCTGCCTACGGTCGCGGAATTGTGCCGTTTGAAAGAGCGTGGGAAGGACGTGGATGGCCGCTCACTTCGTCCGCTGCTCTATCAAACCTCGAACCCAGGAAAGGCCTGGCCGGAGCGTACGATCATCGCCGACTCCCAGCGCGAGGAACACCTGGAGAAGTGGCGGGCGACTGCAGTCATGACGCAGCGCTGGCGGCTGGTCAACTCGTCCTCCCCGGTCGATCCCGGCAAGCTGGAGCTTTACGAAATTGCCAAGGATCCCGGCCAGCAAAACAACGTTGCGCAACAGAACCCCGGAGTTGTGCAGGCCTTATCCGCGCAATACGACGCCTGGTGGACAAAGATCTCCCCAGCCAATGACAAGTACGTCAGAATCGTTCTTGGAGATGAGCGAGACAATCCGGCGCGCCTGAACGCGATGGACTGGCACAGTCCGGACTCCATCAACGTCTGGAATCAGCGGCAGATTCTTCCCGGTCCTGCAGCCAATGGTTTCTGGACGGTAGACGTTTGCTGCGCCGGTCAGTACCGGTTCGAATTGCGCCGGTGGCCGCGCGAGGTGGGCGCCGCAATCAACGCAGCGTACAGCAATCCGCCGGGGAATAAGGAGACTACGCCGGGCGTCTCCATCGGGGCCATACAGGCCCGCATCGATATCGCCGGTTTGCACGAAGCGAAGCCGGTAGAAGAGGGAGCCAAATCTGTAGATTTCACCCTGACACTGCCCCAGGGTCCGGCGGAGTTGCGCACCGCGTTCACTTGCAAAGATCAGAAAGATCGCGGCGCATATTATGTTTATGCGGAACGACTCTCTCCAGCGTCGTCTGCGTTCCTTCCGCAGCCGGCGTCCGCAGATAGCAGAGCTGTGTGAGCGAGACCGGCTGCCTCGTACCGGCAGCCGGCCTGTCCGCCGCAATCGTCTTAACAGCCCCTAGTATCCGAGAAACTTGCCCATGGTGCCGTAGGTCGGTTCGCGCCGCTCTGGCGCCGGCGCTCCGCCGTCCTGCCAGCGAGGCTGCTGAACCTGGGCAGCCTTCTTATCGGCCGGCTGGATCTTCTGCGTCCAGTTGCCGATAGCAGTCACGACCCGCGCCGCTGCAAGCCGCCTGGAGCCGGAGTCGGATTTTGCTCCGCCGGCAAATTCGCCCAGATCCTGCGGTTCCCGCCCGTCGTCCAGTACGCTCAGCTTCCATGGTCCGTCAGCCTGAGGCGCCAGCACAAAGATCATCCGGCTCGAGCGGACGACAAATTCGAGAATCGGCTTTCCTCCTTGCACATCCAGGCGCGGATCGAGCTCCAGCTTCTCTTTGCTGGTGAAGTCGAAGGCCGCCTCCACCCTGCCGGCAAGCCCCATCAGGGTGATCTCACGCTCTTTCTCCCGCTGGCGCTCCTCTTCCTCGGCCAGTTTTCGATCAGCGTCAGCGACTAATTTCCGGGCTTGGTCAAACATCTCCGCCACCGCCTGCTCCATGCAATCCTCCTGCGCTGCAGCAGTATGCGGCCTCTACACGGCAAGGGCCATACAACTATAAGGCCAGGAGAGGCGAGGGGAAGACGCAACTTGCCGTAGTGCTCCGGAAGGATCCGGAGACGAGAAGAACTCTTCTCAAGGATTTAGGCCTGACGATTGAGCTGGGGTACGGAAAACGGGATAGCCGCTTAGTATCTGCGATCCCGATCGCGGCCACCGCCGCCGCCGCCCCGGCCTTGCCGGCCACCACCCCCGCCACCGCCGCCCTGCTTGGGGCGATAGCAGCTCTTGCAGTAAACGGGACGATCCCCGCGGGGCTCAAAGGGCACTGTCGTTGTCTGGCCACAGCTGGCACAAACAACCGTCGACCCGGTGCTGCTGCCCGAGCTGTACCCGCCGCCTGCATCGTGATGCCCCGACGGTGCGGCTCCCTGTTTTGCCTGTCGGCACGGCTTGCAACGGCGAGGAGAAGAGTAGCCACGCTCCTGGAAAAACTGCTGTTCGCCTGCGGTAAAAACAAACTCCTGCCCGCAGTCACTGCACGTAAGTAGTGAATCGCCGCCGCTCATGGCATGCCCCTCATGCTGCGAGTGTACTCCAACGGAGGGGGGTGTAACCGGAATCGACGGTTCCGGCTCCATTTTTTCCGGCCGCGGAAGAGGACGGTATGCACCGTGGGCCTGTGGAAATTCGTCTGCATCTTCTACCGCCCAAGAACGATCCAAGCAACGGAAAGGATATTTCGATGCCAAAGATCGTGCGTTTCTACCAGACTGGTGGGCCTGAGGTGCTACGCGTGGAAGAGGCGCCCAGCGAGCAGCCAAAGGCCAACGAAGTTCATATCCAGGTTCAGGCGATCGGGCTCAACCGCGCGGAAGCGCTCTTTCGCCAGGGAGCGTACTTTGAGCAGCCGGTGCTGCCGTCGCGTATCGGCTATGAAATCTCCGGCATCATCGACGCAGTCGGACCCGGCGTAACCGCTTTCAAAGCAGGAGATAAGGTCAGCACTGTGCCGGGCTACTCGCAGAGCCGGTACGGAGCATACGGAGAGAGTGCGCTGGCTCCGCTCGATTCGGTAGTCCGCTATCCCGACAACTTATCGCCCACCCAGGCGGCCGCTATCTGGATGCAATACCTCACGGCGTGGGGCGGCTTGATCTATCGCGGCAAACTGAAGGCCGGCCAAGCCGTCTTGATTCCAGCAGCCAGCAGCAGCGTGGGGCTCGCCGCCATCGAATTGACGAAGCTGGCCGGAGCTACGGCAATCGCCTGCACCCGAACCTCCGGGAAAAAACAGGCGCTGCTTGACTTTGGAGCCGATGCTGTCATCGTGAGCCAGGAGGAAAATCTACCCGAAGCAGTGACAAAGATCACCAGCGGCCGAGGCGCCAATCTTATCTTCGATCCGGTGGGCGGCAAGTTTGTTGAGACGCTTGCGCAAGCCGCTGCCCGGGAAGCTCTGATCCTGGAATATGGAAGCCTGAGCGGCGAACCCACACCCTTTCCCCTGCTGGCTGCCTTTCAGAAAGCCTTCAACATGAGCGCCTATACGCTGATGGAGGTAAAGGCGCAGCCGGAGCTTTATAAAACAGGCGTAGAGTATGTCTACGAACATCTCAAGTCAGGCAAGCTCAAACCTGTGATCGACCACAAGAGCTTTTCCCTGGGCCAGATCGCCGACGCCCATCGGTATATGGAATCGAATCAGCAATTCGGAAAGATTGTCGTTACGGTCTAACCCGCTTCGACCTCTCACTTCGGCGCCGCAGGCGGTTCTGTGCGGCCATTCCTCGATGGAGAATGGCCGCAGAAGCGCGCTTTGCGCGGGAGTTGCCGCGCTCTCTCACATGCCGTCGTAGTTGGGGCCGCCGCCGCCTTCGGGGGGCACCCAGGTGATCACCTGATACGGATCCATGATGTCGCACGTCTTGCAGTGGACGCAGTTCGACGCATTGATCTGCAGGCGAAGTTCTCCGGCTCCGGCATCCGCCATTTCATAAACGGCGGCCGGACAGAAATACTGGCAAGGATTCCCATACTCCTCGG
>DASYYO010000046.1:0-4450 GCA_035933805.1 Acidobacteriaceae bacterium
TGTGAGCACGCTCTTCCCGCAGTATGCCGAGAACTCGGACGAGGGTTATTCCAACATCACGGTTCAGGTTCGCACCCTGGACTGGTTACGAGAGAAGTACGGCGCCCCGAAGTACGTCAAAATCGATACCGAAGGGTCGGATGCGGAAGTTATCCGGGGAATGTCCTTTCAACCTGCGATGTTGAGCTTCGAATTCCTGCCGGAAGACCTATCCGTGGCAAGGAAGTGTGTCGAACAATTGCCTGATCGAAGGTTCAACTACGTGCTTGAGCAACAGGCACGGTATGCTCTCGAGGATTGGGTGACAGCGGAGCAGATTAGCCGGGTGTTGGAAGACGTTCCGAAGACAGTTTTTTACGGCGATGTGTTTGCTCGTTGAACCTTATCGTTCCCGCAGAAGCCGCCCTGTTATCCGGCTCAGCTCGTCTTGGCTTCGAGCTCCGCCCAGCGGGCATACAGATCATCCATGGCGCTCTGCGCCTCTTCCTCGGCCTTCAAAGCCTCCTGCAGTCTCTGCGCGTCGGTAGCGACGGCCGGGTCGGCCAGGATCCGCCGCTGTTCGTTCAGCGTCTCTTCCGCAGCAGTAATTCGCGCCTCGATTCCTTCGAGCTCGCGCGCTTCCAGATACGAGAGCTTCTTTTTGCCCCTGGATGGCTCCGGCTCCGGCTGCCGGGCAGGCTCCGCCCGCTTCGGCTGCTTCGCCTCCTGCTGCCACGCGTCCCATTGCGAGTAGTCGGCGAAGCGCTCCGCGCCGCCCCGCCCGTCCAGGCCGAGAACAGCCGTCGAAACGCGGTCCAGCATGTAGCGGTCATGCGTCACCAGGACGAGCGCTCCGCGGAACTCAAGCAGGCTCTCCTCCAGGATCTCGAGCGTCGGGATATCCAGGTCGTTGGTCGGCTCATCCAGCAGCAGGAGATCCGCCGGCTCGAGCATCAGGCGCGCAATCAGCACCCGCGCCCGTTCGCCTCCCGAAAGCCGGCCGACGGGCTGGTTGAGCTGCTCGCCGGTGAAGAGAAAGCGCGCGGCCCAGGACGCCACATGCACCACCCGGTCCTGATAGAGCACCGAGTCGCTGTCGGGAGCCAGCGCCCGCCGCAAGGTCACATCCGGATCGAGAGCGCGGTTCTGGTCAAAGTAGACGGTGCGCAGGGCCGCGGCTCTGCGGATCGCGCCGGACTCCGGCTGGAGCTCGCCGCGGATCAGTTTGAGCAGCGTCGTCTTGCCGCTGCCGTTCGGGCCCACCAGGCCCACGCGCATCCCTGCCGTGAGGATGAAGTTCAGGTTCTGGAAGAGGGGATCGCCGCCAAATCCGTACGTGAGGTTCTCGAGCTCGACCAGGCGCTTGGTCTGCCTCTCGGTCGCCGAGAAATCAATCTGCGCCGAGGAGGTGCGGTTTCTCGCCGAGACCTCCTCAAGTTCGCCGATCAGCTCATGGGCCCGGTCGATCCTCGCCTTCGCCTTCGTGGCCCGCGCCTTGGGCCCGCGGCGCAGCCATTCGATCTCGATCTTGACGCGGTTCTCCAGCGCCTCCTGCCGTTTGGCCTGCGCCTCCAGATACTCTTCCTTCTTCACCAGGAACTCGCTGTAGTTGCCGCGGACCCGCAGCAGCCCCTCGGCATAGGCGCGGTTCAACTCCACCGTGTCGGTGGCTACATTCTCCAGGAAATATCGATCGTGGCTGACGACGACGCAGGCAAAGGGAGAGGAGTTCAACAGCGATTCGAGCCAGCCGATTCCGCCCAGGTCCAGGTGGTTGGTGGGCTCGTCGAGCAGCAGCACATCCGGCCGGAGTACCAGCGCCTCGGCGATCGACAGGCGTTTGCGCCAGCCGCCGGAGAGCCGGAGAGCCTCCGCGGCAAGATCGGTGAATCCGGCCCGCCCGGTCGTCTCCCGGATGCGTCCCTCCCACTCCGCCTCCGGCGCCCCTGCCTGGCGAAGCGCGGACTCGAGCACCGAACGCACCGTCGCGCCGGCAGGGAAGTTCGACTCCTGCGCCACATAGCTCAAGCGGGTTCGCCTGCGCACCGACACTTCGCCGCCATCCGGCTCGATCTCGCCCGCGAGAATGCCGAGCAGCGTCGACTTGCCGGAGCCGTTCGGTCCGATCAATCCGATGCGGTCGCCTTCGGAGACAGTAAACGAGATCTCACGAAAGAGAGGAACCGCGCCGAAGGCCTTGGAGATTCCCTGCGCGTTGAGAATAGGCGGCAAGAGCGATGCTTCCTTTCCGCCTCAGAGCGGCCGGTTCGCAGGGATGGCGCAGGGCAGGGAAGATCTCCCTGCCGCGGGAGTTGTTGTTCTAAAAGTGCGGGAGCAGACCGGCATCCGGCTAGCGCGCCGCGGCGGTCGCCGTCATGTACTCCTCGTAGGGCCCCTTGAAGTCTTCGATGGAGTCCTTCTCGAAGTGCCAGATGCGCGTGCCCACCTCATCGATCAGGTCGTGATCGTGGGTGACCAGCAGCACCGTGCCTTCATAGCGCTGGATTGCGATATTCAGGGCGTTGATTGACTCGAGGTCCAGGTGGTTCGTCGGCTCGTCCAGGACCAGCACATTGGGCTTTTGCAGCATGAGCCGGCAGAAGATCAGCCGCGCCGCCTCGCCGCCGGAGAGGGCATCGGTCATCTTCAGTCCCTCTTCTCCGCTGAAGAGCATCTGCCCGAGCAGCCCGCGGATATCTTCCTTGGTCGCCTTGGGGTCGAACTGATGCAGCCAATCGGAGACCGTCAAGCCTTTTTCGATCGAGCCGGTGTGGTCCTGGGGGAAATAACCGATCTGCGCCTCGTGTCCCCACTTCAGCTTGCCGCCGTCGATGGTAAATCCAGGCTCCGCCTGCTCCGGAATGCTGGACAGCAAGGACTTGAGCAGCGTGGTCTTGCCCTGGCCGTTGCGGCCCATCAGGCAGATCTTCTCCCCGCGCATCACCGAGGCGGTGAAGTCCTGGATCACCGGCACACCGTCGTAGGACTTGTTCAGCTGTTCGAACTCCAGCAGGTGCTTGCCCGAAGGGCGAAGCTGATCAAAGCGGATGTAAGGGCGTTGGATATTAGATCGCGCCAGCTCGGTCGTCTGCAGCCGTTCGACTTCCTTCTTGCGCGAGGTCACCTGGCTGGAGCGTGTGCCCGCCGAAAAGCGCGCGATGAATTCGTTCAACTGCGCGATCTTCTTCTCGCGCTGCGCATTCTCTGACTCCAGCCGCGACCGCACCTGGGTCTTGGCCAGAACCATGTCATCGTACCCGCCGGTGTAGGTGATGATGGTCTCGTAATCGATATCCGCAATGTGTGTGCACACGCTGTTCAGAAAATGCCGGTCGTGCGAGATCGTGATGAGCGTGCCTTCAAACTGAAGCAGGAAATTCTGCAGCCAGTGCACCGAGTCCAGATCGAGCGAGTTGGTGGGCTCATCCAGCAGCAAGGCCTGCGGCTTGCCGAAGAGCGCCTGCGCCAGCAGCACCCGCACCTTCTGGCCGCCCTGCAGTTCGCTCATCTTGCGCTCGTGCATCTCATCGGGAATATCCAGCCCCTGCAGCAGGATGGCCGCATCGCTCTCCGCGGTGTAGCCGTCTTCCTCGCCGACGATTCCTTCGAGCTCTCCCAGCCGCATGCCGTCCTCGTCGGTGAGCTCCGCCTTCGAGTAGATCCGGTCGCGCTCCTCCATGGCCGCCCACAGTCCCTTGTTGCCCATGATGACCGTGTCCAGAACCCGGTAGGCGTCGAAGGCGTACTGGTCCTGCCGCAGAATGCCAAGCTTTTTGGGGCGCACCACCGAGCCCTTCTGCTGATCCAGTTCGCCCGACAGGATCTTCATGAAGGTGGACTTGCCCGCCCCGTTGGGGCCGGTGAGTCCGTAACGGCGTCCGGCAATAAACTGCACCGACACCTCATCAAACAGGACCTTCGCCCCATAACGCATACTTACATTGCTGACAGAAATCATCGTCCAGCCTTTTTCAGGGAATCATTCCTAGTTTAACGCATTCTCGCAGCCGGCGGCCCTTGTGCTGTGCCTTCGCTGAGACGCTTGACGGTGCGATGGAAACGCCCGCCGCAAGCACGAACTGTTCTTCGGCCAGGGCATCCGGGAGGTGTCCCATCTTGTGAGCAAGAGCGAGGCTGCCTATCGATCACTTTTACGCGCATCGTGATCGATAGAAGATGCCCCTATCGCTCATCTTCGATGCTTTGCGCTTGCAGCGGCGCTAGGGCCTGTTAACGCTATTGGGACGGCGGCGAACGGAGCCAATTTTTTCGAGTTCTAGGAATGAGGAGCGACGAATATCGGGCATCTTCGACCGAAGAGCGACAACGACATCGGGAAAATTGGCCCCGACCCTTCGGGTTGCGGAGAAATTGGGTCATACTTCGTTGTCCTCTTCGACTTTGGAACCACCAAAGCCATCGGACTCCGTCTCGTCTGACCCGATTTTCGCTCGCAACGCCGTCCGCCCCA
>DASYYO010000048.1:0-4160 GCA_035933805.1 Acidobacteriaceae bacterium
ATCCCTGCAAATTACGACCAGCATGACGAGTACAGCAGCGCGATTGTCACCGGCCCCGGCCAGGACACCACTCACCTGCACTTCAAACTCACTCCCGCGGCCAGTCTGCGCGGAGTGGTCACCAGCGACGAAGGCGATCCGGCAGCAAACGCGCGCATCATGCTCTTCATCAAGCCCAAACATCCAGGCGCCGGTGAACGCATGGGCCCCGGCGAAACTACCGTCACCGACGACACCGGAGCCTACGAGTTCACTAACCTCGCCGTCGGCGAATACTACATGGCGGTGATCGCTGAGCCATGGTACGCCGTGCACGAGGGCTCGCCCGCCAAACGAAATGCCGCGCTCGACGTGGTCTTCCCGGTCACCTACTTCGATTCGACCACAGAGGAGTCTTCGGCGACCCCGATTGAACTCGCCGGCGGCAGCCGCGAAGAGGCCAACATCACTCTGCACGCAGTCCCCGCCCTGCACATCACCTTTGCCGTTCCCCGCAAACCGGATGGTTCGATCACCATGCCCGAGTTGCAACAGACCATCTTCGGCACCGCGGTTTCGGCGCAGAACGCAACCTCGGGTGACGCCTCGCGAACCGGCGCCATCGAAATGGACGGTATCGCGCCCGGCCATTACCAGCTCACCCAGGGCGATCCGCCGAGCGTCGTCGACCTCGATCTATCCGCGAATCAGCAGGTCGATCCCAACGCCGGAGCATCGGCCGGCGCGGTCTCCGGCCGGTTGATCATGCAATCGGGAGCGGCCACTCCCGAGAATGCCACCGTCTCATTGGAGCGGATCGACAACAGCCCCGGACAGCCGATCTACGCCACGGATGCGTCTCAGGGCCAATTCAAGTTCGAGGGAGTCCCGCCCGGCGAGTGGGCGGTCGCCGTCACCAGCGGCAACCGCGCGCTGCCGGTGGTGGCTGTTGCAGCCGGAACCATGCGGCGCGCCGGCAACCTCGTCGCCCTTCGCGAGCGCTCCCCGTTACTGACGGTGACGATGAGCGACTCCGAGACTGACCTGAAAGGATTCGCGCAAAAGCAGGGTGAAGGCTTCGCTGGAGCCATGATCGTGCTCCTGCCCAAAAATCCCGCGCAGTGGCGCGCCCTTACCCGGCGCGATCAATCCGATTCCGACGGAAGCTTCGCCCTGCACAACGTGGTGCCCGGCGACTACACGCTGATCGCGATCGCCAATGGATGGGAACTGGACTGGACCAGCCCCGTCGCGATGGCTCGCTACCTCCCGGGCGGGACAAACGTCAGAGTGACAGAGTCTTCAGGCAAGCTCGTGCAGTTGAACGCGCCAGTTGCCGTCCAGGAGCGCTGACGCGTCTTCGTAACTGGTCTCGTAACCAGGGCCCGACTTTTGATCGTGTCCGAAGATGTAGCTAATCCACGGCGGGGCCACTGCCCCGGCACGATTCATCGAGGCTTCCGGCAATCTCAGCTTTTGGCCGCCGGGGTGGTAGAAGGTAGTCTAAGAGTGTACCGAATCTGAATGATGACGCCTAACGGGCCAGGCCGCAAACGGCCTTTCACGCCCGGACAGTTGCGCTGCGGCGCGCCTAGGTGTTGAGGAGAATCTGCATTGAAGAGTACGCTGCTGCTTACGATCATGGCCGTTGCATCGGCCCTTGTTCTTCCGATCGCTGCTCGAGGCCAGGTCCAGCCAGAACGCCCGCCCAAGGATCTCTCCGGGCCCGACTACAAGTACCAGGCATTTGTCGGTTGGGGCTACACCAGTTTGAACCAGGTCAACCAGTCCCGCAGCGGTCTGCAGGGCGTCACTGCCTCGGTCACGCGCGGATTGGGCGATCACTTCGGTATAAAGATCGACGGCGGCCACTATGCATGGGCAGTAACCTCATCGAATGCTGCCGTCGGCAATCCCAACGTTGACTTGTTCCTCGTCGGCCCCGTGGTCCATGGCAATCTCTTCGAGAAATGGAGCGCCTTCGCCGAGGCTCTGGTCGGCGGAGCCCATACCGGAAATATTTCCATCCGGCCGAACGTCTCCTTTGCAGGCGGCTTTGGCCTGGGCGTGGACTACAACGTGAGGCCTCGCTGGTCGCTCCGGTTGTACGGCGATGACATCGGATCCTCGTTCACCCTTGCACCCTTCCAGCCTGGCTTCTCACCACATCGGCGCTGGAACGCCCGCGCCGGTGTCGGGCTCGCTTACCGCTTCTAAATTCCCCTGCGGCTGCTAAGAAAGGCGGAGGCCTCCGACCCCTTCGCCTTCCTCTCTGCCCTCTGATCTCTGATCCCTGCTCTCTATTCCCTGCTTCTCCCCACCTCATACGTAAGCGAGACAATCCCGCTCGGGAAAGTCCGCGAATCTTTGAACAGCAACGGCCAGCGGCGGCCGGCGGGAATCAGCGGAATCCCCTCGCCGAGAAGCACCGGTATCAGCGAAATCTCCAGCCGGTCCACCAGGCCTGCATCGAGCAGGCTGCGGAAGACGATCCCGCCCCCGAAGAGCCAGATATCCTTCCCGGCTTTGCGCTTCAGACCGGCAACCACTTCATTCAGGCCCGATGCAATGACCTGGATATCCGGATGCGCTGCCGGATCGAGTGTTCTGGAAGCCACAAAGACCTTCATCCCGAATTCCTTCGGCGAATGCCCTTCCTTTAGCATCAGTTCGTAACTGTGCCGCCCCATCACAAGGGTGTCGAAACCGCCGAAGATCTCGCCGAAGTCGACGGTCGGATCCTGGATGATCCAGTCAAACTCGCCTTTGGGCCCAGCGATGAATCCATCAAGGCTGGCGGCTACGCTGTACACAAGCTGGCGCATGGCGTTCTTCGCTCTCTGTTCTCTGTTCTCTGCTCTCTACTCTCTACTCTCTGCCCTTAAGAAACTTCTCCAGCTCCTTCGGATCGGTTCCGCGATCGGGCAGAACATCCCGCGCTCGTGCCTGGCGAAGAGTTTCTGTGGTCACAAACTCGTGGCCCACACCATCCTCATCGATCCGCACCACGCGCGCCAGCACGCCGATGGATTTTTGGCCGATCCCTTCCCCCTCATCCACCCCGCCAGGCCCTGGACTGCGTTGCAGCGTCATGCGCACCAGCGTGTCCGGCAGCCACAGCTCTTTTGTCCGGAGATAGAACCCGCTCTTGCTGATATTCACAATCTCATGCGGTCTCGGCGCTCCGCCGCTCCAGTAGAAAGCCACCAGCCCAGGCACGGCCACCCGCTCTCCCTTGCGTCGTTCCCCCTTCAGCGACGCCTCGCCGCTCACCCAGCGCTGCAGGCGCTCTCCAAGTGATGGCCCTTCCTTGCGCTGCTTTGTTTTTTTGACGGGAGCCGGTTCGGGCTCCACCACCTTGCGTGGCTTTGCCGGAGCCGGTTCCTCGAGCGGCGGCCGCGGCACGCTGACCTCTGTTACAGGAGCCAGCTCGATCACCTCGCGCCGTGGCGGCGCCGGAGGAGCGATCCGCGCCGGAGGCGCAGCGTTTTCTTGAGGCGCGACCGATTCCGTCGGCCAGGTTGTCTCCTCAACCCGATCGGCAGCCGCGAGCGGCAACGCGGACGCAATCTCCGGCTCTGCTTCGGGCAATTCGGGACGTGCAGCCGACGGCGCCTCAATCTGCGCTTCAACCGGCCTGTCAATCTCTACCTCGGAGTCCTCAACCGTCTCCGCCCGCGTCTCGACTTCTTCCGGCTCCAGTTTGATCGTCAACTCAGACGGCCTGCCCAATTCTTCCCACGCCGGATGAGCAGCCTTCTCCTCAGTCTTCTTCACCGGAGCTTTCTTCCCGGCCTTTCTCTTCCGCTCCTTCGGGCGGCCGTCCTTCCCGCGATTCTCCAGTTCCTCCTTCTCGCGCCGCAGCTGCTCATCAATCTGCAGAATCGCGGCCTTCAGATCCGGCGGCAACTGCGTCGACTGCCGCGCTGGCATCTCTTCCATCTCGGCACCGGGAGGCGATTCCTGCGCACCGGCTGCAGCCGGATCAAAAAACTGGATCGGCTTGGGTCTATAAAAATGCGGCTCGTCCTGGGTTCCGGCAGGCGGCGCAACCTCGAATGCCGCTGTCGGTGCTGCAGCTTTCTTCTTCTTTTGTCTTCTTCGCCGGCCTGCAACCTCCTCGCTCTTGTCCCTCGCATCCGTCACCGGGAACTCAACCTGCTCTTCCTGTTCACCTCCTG
>DASYYO010000081.1:0-4848 GCA_035933805.1 Acidobacteriaceae bacterium
CACACGAAAGCCCTGGTCGTCGGAAAGGTGCCAGTGAAAGACGTTCAGCTTGACCGCTTCCATGCCATCGAGATTGCGCTCAATGACCTCGACCGGCATGAAGTGACGTCCGCTGTCGATCATGAGGCCGCGCCAGGGAAAGCGAGGCTGATCGCGGATGGTGACAGCTGGAAGGCTGAAGCCCGCAGGCGAAACGCGGACCAACTGGAGAAAGGTCTGCAGGCCATGAAGCACTCCGAGGGGGTTCGCCGCTCGAAGGTGAACTGCCGTGGGGGTCACCTGCAATTCGTAGGACTCGTCCTCTCCGAGTTGCTGAATTGGATCGCTGGGGCCCTTGGTTTCAATCAAGAGCTGCGGCTTGTTCCGAGCGGCTTCGTGCCAGAGAGGGATTCCGGTCTCGCGGGAGAGGGTCGCCAGAAAGCGCTGCGTGGCGCGCTGCAGACGTGGCTCCTGGTAGCCCACAAGGGAGACGCCAAACTCCCCGGTGAGGAGGAATTCGCCAGACCCCGGGTGGACCTCGGAAGGCATGGGCATCAGCGCAAAAGAGGGCGCGCCGCCAGTCTGAGAGGCCGGCTCGCCGCCGAAGAGATGGTTGACCAGAAAGCTCATAGCCACAACGAGGAGAAGGGTATGTTTCGAAATCAATCTAGGCAAAACGGCGGTCCCCATCTTTCTTCTGTCCTACGTCCTAAAATAGCGCAAGCTTGCGAGGAGAAAATCTGGATGACGAAAACCGTGAGGCCTGCCTTCCCACACGCGATGCTGCGTGAGATTTACGAACAGCCCCGGGCGCTTGCCGATACGATTGACCATTATGCACCGCCGGCTGGACTGGCGATCGAGGTTTTCCAGAGAGCGGCGGAGGCTATGCGGGGACGGGACCGGCTGGTGATCGCAGCGAGCGGATCCAGCCGGCATGCGGGGCTCGCCGCCGAGATCATGCTGGAGGATCTGGCGGGCCTCGTCGTTGACGTGGAATATGCCAGCGAGTACACCTATCGCTCTTCGCAGACAGTCCAGGATGCCGCGGTCCTTGTCATCTCGCAATCAGGGGAGACCGCCGACACCCTGGCTGCTTTGCGAGAAGCAAAATCTCGCGGCCTGCCGGTTATGGCCATCACCAATCAGTCGCAATCGACGATGGCGATGGAGGCGGATGCATCCCTGCCCGCCTTTGCGGGTGTGGAACAGGCAATCCCGGCCACCAAGAGCTTTACGACACAGCTTGCCGTGCTCTACTCTCTCGCGCTCTTTCTGGCGCGCCTCCGCGGCAGGATGACGCAGCGCGCCGTGGAAGTGCACTGCCAAAATCTTGGACGGCTGCCCGGTCAGCTCGAGTCTGCCCTGGACCTCTGGAGAGAGCAGATCGCCGCTCTCGCTCCGCAGCTTGGCGCCGCACGAGGATTTCTTTATCTGGGGCGCGGGGTCCACTACCCGATCGCGCGTGAGGGAGCGCTCAAATTGAAGGAGTCTGCCTATCTGCAGGCGGAAGGGTATCCTGCGGGGGAATTGAAGCATGGGCCGAATGCCCTGGTCGGCGCGAGTGCGCCGCTGGTCATGATCGCTACGAGGGACCTCTCCGATGAGGGTGCGATGCTGCGCTACAGCAAGATCATCCAGCTCATGAAGGAAATGCGTGCCCAGGGCGCCACGATTCTCTCCATTGCCACCGAGGGCGATGAGGAGGC
The DNA here is from genome assembly GCA_035933805.1 of Acidobacteriaceae bacterium. Taxonomy (GTDB): domain Bacteria; phylum Acidobacteriota; class Terriglobia; order Terriglobales; family Acidobacteriaceae; genus PALSA-350. Next base: position 1,689 of record DASYYO010000081.1, read on the forward strand.
GGCTGCTCTAAGCTCCTGGTGCATCCGCGTTCCCGGTACGGAAGATCCTCTCTCCACCATCCTCGAAGCAGTCCCGATGCAACTGCTGGCCTACCAACTGGCGGTTGAGACTGGAGTCGATATGGACCGTCCCCGCAATCTGGTGAAAGCGGTGCTTGAGGAGTAGATCATCCGGACAGACCAAGCCAGATCCAGTCCCCCGCACCTCTTCGCGAAAAATGCGCGTTTGGCGAATCAGCGCAGACCATTTATTAATAAATGGGTTTTCTGATGCGACATTTTTCCTGCCTTGCGCTCGTATCGCTCTTGTTCGGAGCTCTCCACCTCCAGCCTGCCGCCGCTCAAGCCGGCCCGCCTCCTCCCTCCAACCCATCATGGGGCGCAGTCTACGGACCCTACAATGGAGCTTTTCTGTCCGCGGGCATGGGTCTGGATTATCCGGTCGCCCCAAAGGATCCGATGTGGCGCACCGATCTACCGTGGTCCATGTATGCCTGGGTGCAGAGTCAGGATGCGATTTCCCTGCCCACGCTCGTGGCCGGAGTCGGGGATCCGCTGGAGGAATATTCGCGCTATTTCGCCGTGATCGACGGCAAGCTCACCTTCTGGATGGGCACGGAGGATAGCTTATCCGCGAGCGCTAGCCTCACTCCGGGGACATGGCACTTCCTTGCGGCCGCGTTCGACGGTGGAGTCATCCACCTCTATGCGGATGGTGCTGAAGTAGCCAGCGGCCCGCTGACGCTAGGCAGCGTAACGCCCACGGTCAAGCTCGCCCCGCAGATTCTGCCCTGGCCGCAGGCGCAGCACTTTGCAGGAAAGATCGCGGCGTTCACCCTGCTTCCCTCGGCGCTCGACGCCAAAGGGATGGAGGAGATCTACCGGAAACCGCTCGATTTCTCGCGGATTGAATACGATCAGGGCTCGAAGCAGTGGCCAGTGCAAACCCGTGCGCAGGCTGGATTGCGTGCTCCCCAGGACCCTTCCACACTGCCGACGGGCATAGCGCCGTTCTCCGCTCCGGTGGCGCAGCCTGTCTCGACTGCGGGGCCCTCTCTGGAGAGCACGGCTCCAGGCGAGTGGGTGCTGGCGAAGGGCTGGCAGTTGACGGAGGCCGCCAAGGTCGCGGCAGATCCGGCGACGCTCTCTCAACCGGGGTTCGCGGCCAAGGAATGGCTGCAGGCGGCCGTGCCGGGAACGGTGCTGACTACGATGGTCGACCGGGGCATCTACCCCGATCCGGGTTACGGGCTGAATAACCTGGCGATTCCCGAGAGCCTGAACAAGCAGCAGTACTGGTATCGTATCGAGTTCACCGCGCCTTCGGCCGCCAAAGGCAAGCATCTTGCCCTGACCTTCAACGGCATCAACTACGCAGCCGAGGTGTGGCTCGATGGCCGTCGCCTGGGCAGTGTTCGCGGCGCCTTCCTGCGCGGGACCTTCGATGTTACCGGCCTGGTCAAGCCGGGCCGCATCAACGCTCTGGCGGTGTTGATATCACCTCCGCCGCATCCTGGAATTCCGCACGAACAGTCGATCAAAGCCGGACCTGGAGACAATGGCGGCATCATGGCTTTGGATGGTCCTACGTTTGTTGCAACGGAAGGGTGGGACTGGATTCCGGGCGTTCGTGACCGGGATACTGGAATCTGGCAGAACGTGATGCTGACGGCAACCTCCGCGATCCGGATCGGCGATCCGCAGGTGGTTACCGCCTTGCCCTTGCCCGATACCAGCCGCGCAGACGTCGAGATCACGGTGCCGCTCACCAACCTGGAAAAGAAGGCGATCCGAGCGACGGTCAAGGCATCGTTTGAGCAGGTCACGGTGAGCAAACAGGTGACGCTCCCGCCGGGGGATAGCGTCGTGCAGTTGAGGCCGTCGGAGTTCGCGCATCTCAGGGTCGCCCAGCCTCGTCTTTGGTGGCCCAATGGCTACGGCAAACAGGAACTGTATCATTTGACGCTGGCCGTGGACGCGGATGGCCGCCAATCGGATCAGAAGCAGTTGCGTTTCGGCATCCGCGAGATCACCTATGAGCTCAGCCTTATCGATAGCACCGGCCACCTGCGCCGGGTGGAAGTTTCACCCACGGACGCGAAGATGAATGGAAACGCGGCAATCGTGGATGAGAGCCACGATGCGCTGCGGCAGACGCCGGAGGGCTGGGTAGCGTCCTTGGCCCGGGGCGCGGAATCGTCCCCGGCGGTTCGTCCTGTCACGGACACGCGGCCTTCGCCCTATCTGGTGATCAGGGTGAACGGCGTCAGGATCGCTGCTCGGGGAGGCAACTGGGGGATGGATGATGCTTTCAAGCGCGTCTCCCGTGAGCGTCTGGAGCCGTACTTCCGGCTGCATCATGACGCCAACCTCAATATCATCCGCAACTGGGTAGGCCAGAATACGGAGCAGGTTTTTTACGACCTGGCGGACGAGTACGGACTGCTGGTGTGGAATGACTTCTGGGCCTCCACCGAAAATTACAACCTGGAGCCCGACGACCCGGCGCTGTTTTTGAAGAATGCGCAGGACACCATCCAGCGTTTTCGCAACCATCCTTCGATCGTTGCCTGGTGCGCTCGCAACGAGGGGGTACCGTCCGGGGTGATTAACGATGGCCTGGCCTCCCTGGTTCGAACCCTGGACGGCACCCGCAACTATTTTCCCAGTTCCAATCAGGTAAACCTTCTGCCCAGCGGTCCGTACCGGTACCAGGACCCTGCGGCGTACTTTACCAACCTGGGACGGGGCTTCGCGGTGGAGATGGGCGTTCCGTCGATGCCCACCCTCGAGGCCTTTCGCGCGATGGTTCCGAAGGCAGACCGATGGCCGGTGAGCGATACCTGGGCTTACCACGACTGGCACCAACAGGGGAATGGAGATGTCGCTCCCTTCATGAATCATCTGCAAGCGGAGTTTGGCGCGGCCTCCAGCCTGGAGGACTTTGAGCGCAAGGCCCAGATGCTGGATTACGTGGAGCACCGCGCCATCTTCGAGGGATTCGGCGCTCATCTTTGGGCGCCGAACAGTGGCCGCCTGCTGTGGATGACACAGCCTGCATGGCCCAGCACCGTGTGGCAGATCATCAGCCATGACTATGACACGCAGGCGTCTTTTTATGGCGTCAAGAAAGCGTGTGAGCCGGTGCACGTGCAGCTGA
>DASYYO010000092.1:0-8654 GCA_035933805.1 Acidobacteriaceae bacterium
CTCCCTCTGGGTGTATGGCAAAGAGGGCAACCGCTGGATCGAAAAATTGGTCGATCCGGTACGGAAGCACATCACTTCACGGCTGCCACAGTTCGCTACTCGCGCCGTCTCTTTTGTTCCCGCGCTGATCCTCTACGCTGCTCTCAAACTGCTGTACCGGCCGGCGAGGCATTCGGCGCGCTTGAAGCGTCTGTTGCCCTATTCCGATTATCTCTGCTCGATCTCCGATTACTCTTTTGCCGAGAATTTCTGGAATGTGTTCGATCAGTTGGTAGCGCCCACCGCCTTCTACCACAGCCGTGAAGAAGTTGCCGACTGGTTTGACACTGCTAAGACGGAGGTTGCCATGATTTCCCGCCACAATAGCAATAGCTGGCGTGGAACTGCCTTGATGCCAGAAGAGCAAGCCTGGCCCCTCCATGCTATGACTAATTCGTGACCGTATGCGGCCAACGCCGGCGTGCCGCGGAACAAAAGCCGGCATCGCCGGTCAACGGAGCATAGCGGCCGTATGCGCAGCAAGGTGGCGGAAGATTACAAGATCCCGGGCTTTCGCGGTCCTTAGCATACGAAGGAAACAGGCTGTAGGGGCGGAAATCCCTGCCGCGAGCGCGGGAGATCCGGACGTCCAGCGGCAAGGAGCCCGGGTAGGGCCTCTCGTCATTCCATTCCAAGCCGTCTTCGCCGGCTGAAGCGGCGGCGAGATGCCTTCTCCGCCATGTCAAACATTTGTCATCAGATTGTCACCCGCCGTGAAATCTTTCTGCAAATGCGCCAAGTTGGAGGAAAATCATAAGCAGTTGCCGCTGAGATCTCAGGCTGCGCCTCCAAATGGTCGAATCCCATGAGTACGATCCTGGTCGTCGAAGACGATGCCCGTATACAAAAAGCGCTGCAGCGATTGTTCGCCTCCGAGGGCTATGAGATCCGGTGTTCCACCGACGGAAAGCAGGGACTGGAGACCTTCCGCGGCTCGATTCCCGACGCCGTTGTCCTCGACCTGATGCTTCCCAGCATGTCCGGCCGCGAAGTCTGCAAATCGATGAAGCAGTCTTCCCCCGACACCCCGGTTGTTGTTCTGAGCGCCATCTCCGAAGTCGCCGACAAGGTTCTCCTTCTCGAGCTGGGTGCGGATGACTACGTCACCAAGCCCTTCAGCCCGCGCGAGCTCCTGGCCCGTGTGCAGGCGGCGATGCGGCGGTCCAAACGCTCCCGCCCGAGCCCCCACATAGCCTTCGGCGAGGTGCGGGTGGATTTCATCAGGATGCAGGTGAGCAAGAGCGGCAAGCCGGTCGTTCTCACGGCGCACGAGTTCAAGCTGCTGCGCTTCTTCCTCGACAACCCCGAACGGGTGCTCAGCCGCGAAGAGCTTTTGAACGAAGTCTGGGGATATAACTTCTATCCCTCGACGCGAACCGTGGACAACCAGATGCTCAAGCTTCGCCAGAAGCTGGAGCCCGATCCGGCCAATCCTGTCCACTTCTGCACCGTGCACGGGGCGGGCTATCGATTTGTCCAGACCCCTCAGGGGTGAGCGGTCGGGAGAACGGAGGCGGACGCCCGGTGGCCATGCGCATGCGAACCACGCTGTTTCTATGCTTGGCCTCTGTCTCCTTCGGAGTGGCTGTCCTGAGCCTGTGGGTGGTGCACACGATCCTGGAAAAGCAGATTCGCCAGGGCATCTCCTCCGATCTGCAGCGATCCATCGTCACCTTCGAGAACATCCAGAAGCAGCGGCGGGAGATGCTCTCGCGCGAGGCGGCGCTCCTCGCCGACCTGCCCGTTCTCAAGTCCCTGATGACCACGGACGATGAGCGCACCATCCGCGACGGAGCGGCCGAGTTTTACCGGCTGAGCGGCGGCGACTTTTTTGCCCTGGCCGATCGCGGCGGCAACCTCGTCGCGCTCTTTGAACAAGGCAGGACCGGGGCAGAGGGCGAAGCTCCCTCGAGGATGAGCGGCGCTCCCCTCGTCTCCACCGAGCCGCACTACGTCCTGAGCCACTACGCCCAGAACAAGGACCGGCTCTACGAGGTAGCGGCCCAACCGCTCTACTTTGGGGCGGCCACTACCGGCACGGACCTGGGCTCGGTGGCTATCGGCTATGCCATCAACAACATGGTCGCGCAGGAGGTCAGTCAGGCCGCTTCCGCCGAAGTCATCGTCTTCGCCAACGGCGCCATCGTCGCCACCACGCTCGATCCCCGCCACCAGCAGGTGAGCCTGGAACGCAAACGAACGCTGATGGAGAACTCCCGCGCCGGCTCCGATATCTGGCTCGGCCGGGAGCACTACGTCCATGCGGCCGTCCGGCTCTCCCGCCGCGGCGACCCGTCTGTGCAGCTCGTGGTCCTTAAATCCTATGACGAAGCAAGCCGCTACCTCACCCGTTTGAACCGCTCGCTCCTCATTCTCGGCGCTTTCATCCTGGGCCTGAGCGGCGCCCTCGCCATCTATCTCTCCAGGACCATCACGCGCCCCCTGGAGACGCTGGTTGTGGGCGCTCGCTCGCTGGGAGCCGGCAACTTCGAATACCAGTTCCAGAGCTCAGGCGCAAAGGAGATCCAGGAGCTCAGCGTCGCCTTTGACCGCATGCGAACCCGCCTAAAAAATACCCAGCAGGAGCTGCTGGCCGCCGAACGCCTCGCCACCATTGGCAGGATGGCCAGCTCCATCTCTCATGATCTCCGCCACTATCTTTCCACCGTCTATGCCAACGCCGAGTTTCTGGGATACGGCTCGACCAGGCCGGAGGAGCGGGCCGAGCTGCTGGCGGAGGTCCAGCTTGGCGTGCAGGGCATGACGGAGCTCATCGACTCCCTGCTGCTCTTCAGCCGGACCGGGCAGCCGCTCCAGCCGGCCTGCGAGTCGCTGGCCTTCGTCGCCGAACGGGCGCTGGCGATGGTACGGGCTCACCCGGACGCGCAGAACGTGACCTTTACCTGGGGACCGATGCCGCAGCTCGACGTGTGGATGGACGCGCTCAAGATCGAGCGCGCGATCTACAATCTCCTGCTGAACGGCTGCCAGGCGGCAAAGCTCGGCGCAACCCCGGCGGCGGTGAACATCTCCCTCTCCGAAACCAAGGAGTGGATCAAGCTTTTCATTACGGACAACGGCCCTGGCGTTCCCGATTCCATACGCGTGACCTTGTTTCAGCCATTCGTAAGCGAGGGAAAACAGGGCGGGGTTGGCCTGGGATTGACGCTGGCAAATAAGATCGCGGAGGAGCATGGCGGGAAGGTCGCGTTGGAGGAGTCTCAGCCGGGGCGCACAGTCTTCTCTCTCTGCCTTGCGCAATCGGCGCTGAAGGAGCTGGCGGAGGCCGCCCAGCGAGATCACCCGGAGCAGTTCAACGCCAATATGAAGGAAGTTCTATAGGACTTTTGCTCAAGGATGTTCCTTATGAATTGCGAACATGGCAAATGCACCGGCAGCGCAATCCTCGCCCTAGCAGTGTTTCTGTGCCTGATCGGCAGGGGCCAAGCACAGCAGGCGGGCGCGGGCCCCGATTCTGTCTCCGGCGAAGCGGCTCCCGCGCGGATCGAGCAGCGGATGGACCAGCTTGTCGCCGCGCTTGACAGCATGCGCCGGCAGTTGGACCAGTCGCAGCGCGAGATGGAGCAGCTGCGGAGCGAGCTGCAGGAGCTGCGCGCCCAGTTGCCGCCGCAGACCGGCGGCGAGGAAGCCGCTCAATCTGCGGCCTCCCTCCAGGCTAGCGTCCGCCAGTTGCAGGAGCAGGGCGAGATTCTTCAATCCGAGGTCAAGCAGCACGACCAGAGCAAGGTAGAGAGCCTTTCCAAATACCCGGTCCGCCTCTCAGGCATGGTGCTCTTCACGTCTCTGCTCAACAGCGGCAACGTCGATAGCATTGACCTCCCCATCGTCGCTCTTCCCCGGCAAGCGGGTGAGCCGGCGGGGAGCCTCAGCGCCACTCCCCGGCAAACCATTCTCGGCTTGGACGCAACCGGGCCTCCGCTCTGGGGCGCGCACTCCTCTGCCAGCGTCAGCATGGACTTCTTCGGCGGAATTCCCTACGCCGACTACACCACAAGCTCCGGCATTCTGCGTCTTCGCGTCGCCCACGCCGGCCTGACATGGGCGAACCGCTCCCTCGCGGTGGTCTTCGACAAGCCGCTGATCTCTCCGCTCCAGCCGGCTTCGTATCTCTCGGTGGGCGAGCCGGCCCTCGCATGGTCGGGCAATCTGTGGACATGGTCGCCCCAGTTGCAGTTCAAGAACAATGCCGGCACGGGAGGCAAAATGCCGGGCCTCGAGTTTGGCCTCATCGACGCAGCCGCGCCCGGGTCTCCGGCAAACAACGGATTGCGTCAGCCCAGCACATCGGAGCGAAGCCACCAGCCGGGCTACGAGGGCCGGCTCAGCTACAGCCTCCCTTTCGGGGATCATCCGGTCGAGGTTGGCGCTGGAGGCTACTACAGCCGGCAGACCTTTCAATACGGTCAACACGCCGATGCCTGGGCGGGCACAGCGGATTGGAGCGTTCCCTTCTCCCACACTCTCGAATTCTCCGGCGAGCTCTATCGCGGGCGGGGAATCGGGGGGCTCGGCGGAGGCGCATTCAAGGACTATGTCACCTACTCCCATTACCGGGTCCTTCACGGCCTGAACGCGGAGGGCGGCTGGGCGCAGTTCAAGATCCGCATGCCAGCCTCGCTCGAAGCGAACCTCGCCATCGGACAGGACAACGCTTTCGCCGGCCAGCTCCGCACCTCCGATCTCGCCTCCGGACCAACCGACTACACGAATCTCGCCAGAAATCGCACGGCATTCGGCAATGTCATCTTCCGCCCGAAGACCTACCTGCTCTTCTCGGCTGAGTTCCGAAACATCGATAGCTCGCCGATTGCCGGCAAAGGAAACTCCAATCACAGCCTGGGCTTCGCCTCGGCGTATCTCTTTTAGCGGTGCGTACCATGAATTCGCGAATTGTCTCTTTGCTGCTCCCATGCCTGCTCGCATTCTCTCCGGGACTGGCTCGCTCGCAGCCCATGACCGTCGTGGCCCAGGTCCAGATCACCCATTCCGGCAAGCAGAAAGGCCCGTCTCAGGGGCCGGCGGGAGAAGCCGTCGTCTGGCTCGACCGCCTCTCTCCCGGGGAGCCCGATCCGCCGGCGGCGCCGCCGGGACATTTCCGCCTGGTGCAGAAGGACAAGAGCTTCAGTCCGCATCTGCTGGTGGTCCCGCTTGGAAGCACAGTGGACTTTCCCAACCTTGATCCCTTCTTCCACAACGTCTTCTCCCAGTTCAACGGCAAGCGCTTCGACCTCGGCCTCTACGAGACACACAATGCGAGGGCCGTGGACTTTGATCACGAAGGCGTCTCTTACATCTTTTGCAACATTCATCCGCAGATGAGCGCCGTCGTCATCACTTTGGCGACCCCCTACTTCGGGATCGCCCAGCAAAATGGAAAGGTTACGCTGCGGTCTGTCCCCGCGGGCTCGTACGAGATGCGGGTCTGGGCGGAAGGAGTGGATGCGAAGCAGTTGAATGCCCTGTCGCGGCAGGTGCGCATCGGGCCGTCCCAGGCGGATCTCGGCGTCATCGCCCTGGCGCGGGAGAACGCGATCCCCGCTCACAAGAACAAGTTCGGCGAGGACTACGCTCCGGACATCTCGGGGATTTACTGAACTAGCCGGGCATCTACTGGCCGGTTGTTTTTTATCGAACGGCGCGCAGTCCTTACAGCCCGGCAGGCCGTGGATTCTCCGTGCCGGGAACCACGCCGATGGCCAGCCGCTTGGGCACCCTGCCGACCTTGATCCGGGCGACCTGGCGATGTTCCCTGACGTCATAGATCGAGACGTCGTCGCTATCGGTGCTGCTCACGCAGCCATACTTTCCATCCGGGGAAAAGACGATCCAGTTCGGGCCGTCTCCGGTGGCCAGGTGCCCGACGAACTTTTTCGACGCAATGTCGTAGATGTAAATGCAGTTATCCAGCAGGCTCGTCACCCACAGTTCCTTGCCGTCCGGGGTAATCGCCAGGCCGTGGGTCATGGTGTCCGGCGTCTCGAACTTGCGGGGCGGTGGCGGCCCGGTGCGCACGGCCGGCATCTTCACCCGCTCCAGAACCTTCTTCTCCGGAATGTTCACAACGGTAAAGCCATGCAGATAGGAGACCGCGATATACATGGTCTTTCCGTCCGGCGCGACGACATACGGCCTCGGCCTTCCGCCGGCGGGAATCAGCGCGGAAAACGACATCGTCTTCAGGTCGATGACGTTGATCTGGTCAGAGCCCATGGAGCTTACGAACAGGTAGCGGTTGCTGCCGGTGCTGACCGCGTTGTGCGGCTCTTTGATGGGCAAAACCTTGACGATCTTCTTTTGCACCACGTCGACGATGTTCACGCTGTTTCCGTCGCGAATCGGGACCGCGGCATACCGGCCGTCCGGCGTAACCGCGCACTCGTTGGGCCGCCCGGTGAGCTTCACCGAGCCGGTGATCCGGTTGGTCCGGGTATCGATCCAGCGCAGCGTGTGGTCCGACTCGACGGTGGCAAGCAGCAGATTGCCGTCCGGCCGCAAGGCGAGGCCGTGGATGAGAGGCGCGCCGACGTTGATGTCGCCCGTCACCTTCATCGAGTTCAGGTCAATGATCGAGATATTCTCGCCTTCGCTGTTGTCCACATAGAGCCGCCAGTCCCTGGCCTGGAGAGATGCCGGCGAAGCCAGCGCCAGAGCGAGCCCGGCAAGCACCCACGAATTTGCGAAAGACCTGAATTTCATAGGATTATTCCCCCGTTCCCTGAAGCGCCGATCAGTCTACTTACCCGCTGGACGGCGAGTCAACGGAAAGCTCCCCTTCTATGCTGTCAGGCCAGACTTAACAACGCCTGAAAGCCGCAGTCCAGCCAGCCGGGCGCAAGCTCATGGCGCGATGTCCTCAACGGCCAGAGGAAGCTCCTCTTCCCGCACCGTCAGCGCTTGCCGGAAGACGATTGAGGCCAGCAGAGCAACCGCGGCGATGACGCTCAGCACGGCAGGGTAGCCGTATCTCACGAATGCCCATCCGGCCAGGCTCGCGGCGATCAACTGCGAGGCCGACATCACCAGGCTATTCGAGGCCGACGCTCCGCCTCTCTGCTCCTCCGGCACTTTGCTCATGAGCAGGCTGTAGACCCCGGGCTCATTCATCCATTGGAATGCGGCCAGCCCGACATAGGCGGCTGCAGCCTTCATCGGACTCCCGATGGCCGCCAGAGAGACAAAGCAGAGACACGCCGCCAGTTGCGTGCAAACAATTCCGTTCACCAGCCCCCATCGCCGAAAGACCAGCGGCGCGCACAGCACCGCCGCGACCTGCGCCATTTGCGAGGCGGCGAAAACCGAGCCGACCTTATGCAGCGGAAAGCGCAGGTGGGCGGCGAAATAGACGTTCGCGAATGGACTGAAGGAATTCGTCACCAGGCCCCAGAGTCCGACCGCGGGCAAAAAACGAAGCAGAAAGGGGGAGAGCACGGGCCGGGATCGCGCCGGCATCTCGACCGGCGAAAACGTGAGCCTCCTTGCCGGCCAGATCGCCGCGGCCGCGATGCAGCAGGAGAGCAGAAGCGTCGCCTGCTCCGGTTCGAACCCGGGGAAGAGCGCCCGCAGGCCCGAAAGCCATTCCGGCAGCCTTCCGCCGGCCAGTCCGCCCAGGGCGCCTACGCCGATGCCGAGGGAGAAGACCAGGCTGAAGCCAAACGGCCGCTGCTGTTCGTTGGTCGTCTGAGCGACGATCGGCGGAATGCAAACCGCCCAGAGCGAAAGGACCAGGCCGGCAGAGGCTGCCAGCAAAAGCTCCAGGGGAAAGCTGAGGAAGATCGCGCGGGCGCTGAAGATGATCGCGCCAGCGGCGATACAGGAGATGAGCGCCCGCCGCAGACCCGCTCTCTTGAGAAACATGCCCGACGGAATTGCTCCCGCCAGGGACCCGAAGGCTATCGCGCTGGTCAGCAGCCCCAGGCTCTTCTCCGTATACCCCTGCGCGATTAGAAACAGATTGAAGAGCAAAAAGTAGATAGACAGGCCCAGGTCAAAAAAAAAGACGCGGCCAAAAATATCCAGAACGGCCGGCCGGGCTGCCGCCGCGAAAACCACCACCCGAGGCCGTGGCAGAGAGTGACGGGAAGCAGATACAGATGGGCGGTCGTTCGCTCTGCAAAGTAACAGAAATATCGAGCCAGCGGATGGAGACCATCGGTCTTTCTCGACCGTCTGTTCTTTACCGAGGCCGCCGCCGTGTGCAAGGCGGGCACCCGGGCGGGAAACAGCACGCGCCGCAGAATCCGCCATCGTTCTCCGGGCGACCGTAACAATGCCATGTGCAGCCAGACGCGGTCCTTGTTTGCAATAAACATGCTTTCCAGCGAAGAGCCGGAAAATCGGCGCAGCCATTGTTTCAAGTCGGGAGCGAGAGCGGCGATCTCCGCCTCCACATCCCCGGGAAGGCGGCAGCTGAACCAGGCATTGGCATGAAAAAAAGCGATTGCTTCCAGGGACCGGAGGGCAGGGCTGTGTGTCTCCATCCAGGTCTTCCAGAACTCGTCATCCTCCGCGTGGTGGTGCAGAAACACGGCCAGCTCATGCACGTGGTTCACAATCCAATCCCCGGCAAGCAGATCCCGCAAGATATGAAGAGCGAG
>DASYYO010000109.1:0-1508 GCA_035933805.1 Acidobacteriaceae bacterium
GAGACGGTCTCAGTGGATGAGCCCGCGAATGTTCCGCTGGCGCCAGAGGCCGGAGCGGAAAACGTCACCGGTTCTCCCTGGAGGGGGTTATTGCCGGCCATCACAACTACGGAGAGGGGCAATCCGAAGGCCTGCCCGACGAGCGCGCTCTGAGAAGAGCCTTTCGCGACCGCGATTGTCCATTTGCCCAGGCCACCGCATCCGACGAAGGTCGACAACACCGCAACTGCTGCCAAAGACAGAATTGATTTACGCAAATTCATTGCGCACCTCCGTGCCGGACGGGCGTGGTTTCATCGCCTTCGCTTGGGCTCGCCATCTGGCGGACAAGGATCCCGTTCTCGGTTCGTATCGTCACGGTACGGCCTGCGACGGTGACCTCCCGGACAACCAGGTATTGCCTGCCATTGATCTGCTGCATGATTCCGATAAATTGCGCGGAAGAGCCCTGGGCCAGCGTCTCCCGGGTCTGCTGGTCGACATACGGGCCCAGATGGGCATCGACGACCGACCCCTCCTGCGTCGAAACAAGCACGTGAAGGCCGAGGGGCGAACCCGGAGTGTGGTGGGTTACGACTTCCTGGATGGCGCCGTCCACCGTGATCTCCTGTGCCGAGTCCCAGGCCGGGGCGTGCCCGAAGGCTTTTGGGGCCTGCGCCGCTAACTGAACCGCAAGCGCGCCTGCCAGTAAGGCAAGCAGGACTACCCAAAACCACGAGAGGCTTCTGGTGCTGATTGCGGGTGCCTCATCGGGAGTCGCATTGTAGAAGCGATCCGAATCGGCGGGATGATTCCCGGCGATCCCGATCCTGGTTGACAGGGATGGTTGAAGCGCAGAGCGACTCATGGGTGAGGGCCTCCTGGATCTCCCGTTATGCCGTTGAACTGGTCAGGGAATGCGCTATACGGTTCTCATTTGTTAGGTTTGGCAAGCAAGCGCCGTGATGTGCCAACACGTGCCATTTCGGGCCGACCCTTTATAAACCCTTTACTGGACAGCTCAAATTGCCCGGGGTAATATCGCTCTACCAATCCATTTGAACGGGCCCCGAACGGGAAGCGGCCATGTTACCCCTGCGGTCTGAAGGTTCAGAGCAACGAAAGACTCTGGTCTCCTGGAAGGAAATTGCTGCGTTTCTTGAGCGCGCCGAGCGCACCGTCAAGCGCTGGGAACGGGAACGCGGTCTGCCGGTACATCGAGTGCCCGGAGGCGAACGCGGCGGCGTTTTTGCGTATCCAGACGAATTATCGGATTGGCTCAGGGGCAAATCGAGCGAGCTGGAAGCAGACGACTTGGAGCACGGCGACCCGGTTAATGGCCATGCGGCCAATGCAGCAGCGGAACCCGGAATCGGTCCAAATGAACCCATAGCGGTCCCATCTCCCGGCAGCCATCGTCGGCCCGTGACCCTGGCACGAGTTGCGGCCTGGCTCGTGCCTTTAGCTCTGACCGGGGCCCTGATCTTCTATCTCTCAGGCGGGCATACCTATTCGCGCGTCACGGCGGT
>DASYYO010000123.1:0-7806 GCA_035933805.1 Acidobacteriaceae bacterium
CGGCTTGCGAAGCTCTTCCAGGATGTCGTTCAGCGTATAACTTCCCGCGGCAAGCCCGCTGCGGTCCACTCTCTCCAGCAGGTCAGGCTTCCTGATCAGCTCGGCTACCGGCGTCTTGAGCGAGGCGGCGATCTGCTCGACAACCGGATAGGACTCCGGATGCACGGCCGTCACGTCCAGGGGATTGTCCCCGTCGCGAATGCGCAGGAATCCTGCCGCCTGCTCGAAGGTCTTGGCGCCGATGCCGGCCACCTCCTTCAACTGCACTCGCGACCGGAAGCGGCCGTTCTCATCGCGATACTTCACGATATTCAGAGCCGTCCGCTCCGTAACTCCGGCGACATAGCGCAACAGGGTCCACGACGAGGTATTGAGGTCCACGCCTACGCGGTTGACGCAGCTCTCGATGGTGCTCTTGAGCGAGTCCTGCAACTGCCGCTGATCCACATCGTGCTGATACTGACCCACGCCGATGGATTTGGGATCGACCTTCACCAGCTCGGAGAGCGGATCCTGCAGGCGCCGCGCAATCGAGATCGCGCCGCGCACCGTCAGGTCCAAATCAGGAAACTCCTGCCGGGCGACGTCGGAGGCCGAGTAGACGCTGGCGCCCGACTCGCTGACGGTGACGGAAAAGATGCCGTCGATCTGCTTCTCTTTGAGGAAGTCGCGGACAAAGGCATCGGTCTCCCGGGAGGCGGTGCCGTTGCCGATGGCGATGGCGCGCACATTGTGGCTGCGGAGCAAGGCTTCGAGCGTGCCGCGCGCGGAATCGGCCGCGGCCTTCGACGTGTGCAGATGGAGCACGTCGTGTGCAAGAAACTTTCCCGTCTCATCCACGACGGCGACCTTGCATCCGGTGCGCAGCCCGGGATCGATTCCCAGCACGGAAATGGGACCGGCCGGCGGCGCGAGCAGGAGGTTGTGCAGGTTATCGCGGAAGACCTGAATCGCGTCGGCATCCGAGCGCTTCTTCAATTCATAACGAATCTCGCCCTGGATGGAGGAGTTCAGCAGCCGCTGCCAGGCATCTTCGATCGCCATCTCAAGCTGCGGCGTCCAGTCGCCCGGCTGCTGCAAGATCTGCGAGCGCATCAAGGCCAGCACGCGCGGCGTCTCCAGCTCGATGAGGAAATAGAGAACGTTCTCGCTCTCGCCCCGGCGAATCGCCAGCATGCGATGCGATGGGATCGTCTTCACCGGCTCGCGATGCTCGTAGTACATCTTGAATTTTTCCTGTTCGTCGACCGCGTCCATCATCTTCTTGCTGACGATCACGCCCTCCTCAAACATGACGCGCCGCAGAGCCTTGCGCAGCTCCGCGTCCTCGCTGATCATCTCCGCCACAATGTGCCGCGCTCCTTCGAGCGCCTGATCGGCGTCGGCGACCTCCAGCTCCGGGTTGACGAAGGAGAGCGCGTATGCGGCGAGCGGCTCGGCAGCCGGCTGCTGCGCCCAGAGATACATGGCCAGCGGCTCCAGACCTTTCTCCCGGGCGACCGTCGCCTTGGTGCGCCGCTTGGGCCGGTAGGGCAGGTAGAGATCTTCCAATTCGCTCTTGTCGAAGGTCTTTTCGATCCGTGCCTTCAGATCGCCGGTGAGCTTGCCCTGCTCAGCGATCGAGGCCAGGATGGTTTCTCGCCTCGATGCCAGGTCGCGGAAGTAGTTGAGTTTTTCCTCGATATCGCGAATCTGCACCTCGTCGAGATTGCCGGTCGCCTCCTTGCGGTAGCGGGCAATGAAGGGAACAGTTCCTCCCTCGTCCAGCAGTTCGATGACGGATGTCAATCCGCGCATGGGAATGTTCAGCGTTTGAGCGACGTGCAGGAGAATTTCAGGGGAGAGGGATTTCAGGTCTGCCATGGGATCGTTAAGGTCATCCTACCGCATCGCGCGGAGAAAACTACATGCCGGAATCCGCGGCGGTTCAATGCCCCTGAAAGCATGCAGCCGCACGCAAATGGGGTGGGATTCCACGACGGAGGAAAGGCTTCTGGATTGAGAGTGCCTGGCGCAGGCTGCAGTGGTCTCCCACCCTTGCTTGCGCAAGGATGGGGCACCCATTTCCGCTGCTCTAATCGCACTTCGGGAAGGCGCGGAAGCCTTGAGATGGAAGTGTCGTGGGTTACAAGGAGTCCGGATTCCAAAAAAAATCCTGGATGTACCCATGGGCGTGGTGGTTCACGGCTGCTGAACGGCCGGATGCGAGGTGCCTAATGGTGGGATTCCGCTCCAGCCCGCTGGGGGGCTAAACTGCGCACTCCATGACCAGAGGACTCGTCCGTCTCCACCATAACGAAGACTAGCACTTCATCCCCTTCAGCTGTCATCAACGGCAAGCCTTCCTTCACTCTGCCTCATCACGCGAATGCTTTGAAGAAGAACTGGAACGAGTGCGTCGGAGTTATGACTTCGCCGCATCCGGATACGTGGTCATGCCGGAACATGTCCATCTGCTCCTAAGGCGGCCTCATCGTGAAGTATTGACCGTAGCTCTCCAGGTGCTGAAACAGAAGACCTCGCGGCGCCTGAGGCCGAAGGCCGGCGAGCCTTTCTGGCAGCGCCGCTATTACGATTTCAACGTCTGGACTGTCGACAAGCATCGGGAGAAGCTCGAGTATATTCATCGGAATCCCGTGCAACGCGGATTGGTTTCGAGACCGGAGGATTGGGCATGGTCCGGCTATCCCCACTATGTGACCGGGGCTCCGGGAACTGTCGAGATTGAACGCTTCGGAGTTGCTCTTGAGGAGAAGCTGGACGGCTGGGATGAGTGAAATGCCTGGCGCCGGCTGCTTCCACCCTTGCTGACGCAAGGATGGTGCAGCCTTCTCTGTTGTTCTGCTCACAGTTCGGGAAAACGCCGTGCCTCATATCTTCGCCGCTTCAGCAGCGGGCAGGGGCATGTTCATGAGATCGCGGTCGCGCACGCCGATCAGATACAGCAAGCTGTCCAGGCCCAGGTAGGAGACCGAGTGTCCTGCGCTCTCCCTGACCAGAGGCTTCGCCCGGAAGGCGATGCCCATACCGGCGATGCTGAGCATGGGCAGATCGTTGGCTCCGTCGCCCACGGCTACCACCTGCTCCAGCGAGATCTTCTCCTGCCGGGCGATCTGCTCCAGAAGCTGAGCTTTTTTAGGGCCGTCCACGATTTCCGTCTTGACCTCTCCGCTGACTACGCCGTCGACAATGTCCAGATCGTTGGCAAAGACGTAATCGATCCCCAGGCGGGACTGCACGTGGCGGGCAAAGAAGGTAAACCCTCCGGAGAGAATGGCGGTCTTGTAGCCAAGGATCTTGAGCGTGCCGATCAACTGCTCCGCTCCTTCGACGAGCGGGATCGAGCCGAGCAGGCTGTGCACGCGCTCCTCCGGCAGTCCCCGCAGCAGGGCGACCCGGCGCTGAAAGCTTTCCTTGAACTGGAGCTCGCCGCGCATCGCCGCATCCGTGATCCTGACCACCTCGCCGGCCACTCCCGCCATCTTGGCCAGCTCATCGATCACCTCGCCTTGAATCAGGGTCGAGTCCATATCGAAGGCAAAGAGCCGCCGGTTTCGCCGGAAGATGCTCTCGCGCTGGAATGCGATGTCGATGGTGAATTCATGAGCCGCCGCCGTCAGAGCCGCGCGCATCTCTCTTTCCGGCGCGGCCTGCCCGCTCACCCGCAGTTCCACGCAGGCATTGGTGTTCGAGTCCCCTGAATCTCTCGCGGCCAGCGAATGCCTGCCCGAGAGGCGCTCGATGCGGTCCACATTGAGGCCGTGATGCGCGATGATCGCGCTGACGCGGGCGAGATGACCGGCCGAAATCGAGCGTCCCAGAACGGTGATGATGAAGCGCTCTTTCCCTTGAGCGGCGACCCAGTGCTCGAAGGCCTGCCGGCTGACCGGCGTGAATCGCACGTGCAGGCCCAGCGCCTCCGACTTCGCCCGCAGGGCATTCTTGAGAGAGACAAAACGATCTCCCCGGGGAACTTCGATCAACAGCCCTAGCGCCAGAGTCTCATGGACTACCGCTTGTCCGATATCGAGAACGCGCGCGTCGTACTCAGCCAGGAGAGAAGTCAGCACAGCGGTCAGGCCCGGCTTGTCCGGGCCCGAGAAGTGAATCAGAGTCGTTTCATTCATCAAAGATGCATTCTCACAGTTCGCGCAGCCGCGGCAGCAACATGGCCGCCCCTGCGCATTCGTATCGCTCTAAAAATGCTATAACAAATGCTCCGCGATCATGCTTCCGGAGCCGAGCGCAGCAGAGACGCCGCGCCCGTGCGATTCGTTTTCTCCGGGCTCGCAGGGAGCAGCGCCACTGCCGCGATGCTGCCCAGCGCAGCGAAGGCGGCGCCATAATAGAACACCGCCGCATGCCCCACGCGATCCCAGAGCACTCCGGCGATCAGGCTTGCCGCCAGTCCCAAAGGACCCACCGTCGTGCTGTACCAGCCAACGGCGCTGGCGCGCAGCCGGCCCGGCACGAAGTCGGAGGCAAATGCCTTGCCGACAGAGCGGAAGATTCCTTGAAACAGGCCGTAGACAAAAAACAGGATTGCGAGCAGAACGGCGCTCTTCGCCCGGGCAAAACCGAGATACGCAAGAAAGAAGATGAGGAAGGCCAGCACGAGGAGATTTCTCCGTCCCCACCTGTCGGAGAGCGATCCTGCCGGATAAGAGATCAGCGCGGCCATCAGGTTGAACCCCGCATAAATCAGGATGGTCGCCTCAAAGGAAGCGCCGGCGTCCTTGGTTTGCAGGATCAGAAACGAATTGCTCGAGTTCCCCAGCCCGAAGATTGCGGTCACCAGCAGATATCTCCAATAGGGCCGGGGAAAATCCCGCAGATTCACATCTGTCTTGATCTTCGCAGCGGCCGGTCCCCTCCGTTCCTGCACCAGCGAGATCATGAGAACCGCGAGAAGACCGGGAAGGACGGCGAGATAAAAGATCCAGCGGATCGCGAGATGCAGAGAGATGACGAGAAGAACGGCGAGCAGCGGCCCCAGGAACGCGCCCAGGTTATCGCCAAAACCCTCCAGGCCGAAGGCCCGTCCGCGATTTGCCTCCTCCACGGAGGCGGCGACCAGCGCATCGCGCGGGGCGGAACGCAGGCCCGCTCCCAACCGGTCGAGAAATCGCGCCCCCAACACCCCCGGCCAGGCGGCCGCAAGACCCGGCAAGGGCTTGACCACCGCCGAGAGAAAGGAACCGGCCAGGGCCAGGGATCTTCGCCTCTGCAGCCTGTCCGAGAACCAGCCGGAAAAGCCCTGCATAACATTCTGCGTCGCCTGGGCCGCGCCCTCCACCAAGCCGAGGGCGCTTCCACTGGCATGCAGCACCTGCGTGAGAAACACCGGCAGGATCGGATAAATCATCTCTGTCGAGATATCGGAGAAGAAGCTGGCAAAGGCTAAAAGAACGGTGTCTCTGGTGAGTCCCGCGAAATAGCTCCTTACTTTGAGCTCGGCCATGATCGCTTCCCCTCGCGGTGCGGGCGTCTGCCGCCGGATCAGGAATATTTGTGACGCGCCCGGAGCGCATAGTTTAGGATGCGAGGGCAACTCATCGAAAGAAACTTTGCGCAGAATCGCCGCGAGGAGATACACCCGATGGAAGAGTCCGGTATCGGTCACATCATGCAGATAGGTCTTGGTTTCTGGGCGTCAAAAGCGCTGCTCAGCGCCGTCGAGATCGAGCTCTTCACCGAGTTGGCAAAGCACCCGGAAGACCTGCCGACGCTCTCCGCAAGGCTGGGACTGCATCCTCGCGGAGCGCGCGACTTCCTCGATGCCCTGGTCTCGCTCAAGCTCCTGGAACGCCGGGAAGGCGTCTACTACAACACCCCTTCGACGGACCTGTATCTCGACAAGCGCAAGTCTTCATACGTCGGCGGCATCCTGGAGATGGCGAACAATCGTCTGTATCCCTTCTGGGGCAATCTGACGACCGCGCTGCGAACCGGCGAACCGCAGAACGAAGTGCGGAGCGGCAGCGCGAACCCCTTTACATCTTTGTATGCCGACCCGGAACGGCTGCGCTCTTTCCTCAAAGCGATGACCGGCATCAGCCGGGGCGCAAATATGGCGATCGCGAAACAGTTCCCCTGGCAGCAATACAAATCCGCGGTGGACGTGGGAACCGCGCAGGGGGACCTGGTGGTCCAGGTGGCCATGGGCAATCCCCACATCGCCGGCATCGGTTTTGACCTGCCGGAAGTCGGGCCGATCTTTGAAGACTATGCCGCAGACAATGGGCTTTCATCGCGAGTCGCCTTCCACCCTGGCAGCTTCTTCGACATGCCGATGCCGCAGGCCGATGTCGTCATGATGGGCCACGTTCTCCATGATTGGAACCTGGAGGAGAAGAAGCTCCTGATCCGCAAAGCCTACGAGGCCGTTTCTCCGGGCGGCGCGCTCATCGTCTACGAAAGCATCATCGACGACGAACGCGCACAGAACTCCTTCGGCCTGCTGATGAGCTTGAATATGCTCGTCGAAACCCCGGGAGGATTCGACTACACCGGCGCTGACTGCATCGGATGGATGCAGGAGGCGGGATTTCAGGAGACGCGCGTCGAGCATTTGATCGGCCCGGACTCCATGGTGATCGGGATCAAGCGCTAGACCCACCGCAGCTCATCTGGCAGGGCAACCGCGCGGCTCCGCCCTTTCAAGTCTCACAGTGAGACTACAACGATAAGCTGGCCGATGCGGCCAGCTTGTGAGAACGACGGCCGGAGCTGCCCGATAAGCGTCTTGATGCCAAGACAGATCAGTTTCCGGGAAGAACTCGATTCCCCAGGGCATCGGCGCCTATTTCCACGGTTTGAGCTTCGGCCACAACGATTGAGGGTTCGGGGTCAACCCACGGCAATGATAGATTGGGAAATTCTCGTCGGGGCGGGAATATGGATCGCTGGGGCGAGCAACCACTGTGAGGGATTTGCAACGCCCGGCATACTTTTCCGGGGAGTCTTCGTCCAGCAGAATGATGCTCTGGCCTGTGTACGCGCGCGGACCCCATATCCAATAGTTATTGGCGGCACTGATTGATTTGGGCAGTCCATACTTAGGCCCGAAGAGGTCGATCGCCCCCGCCTGCCCGTAGTTCGGAGCACCAATTGCTGTGACTCGCTGTTCCTCTAGCGGCAGAGAGTGGAAGTAGGCCGCCACAATTTTTACCCGCTCTTCCCATCCAACCATGTCGGCATAGATTTGTGGAAGTTGGCTTTGCGGCTCATGTTCGAACTTCTGCTGATGAATGCCAAGCTTTTCTGTGTAGGCAATGTAGTCCTTAAGTGGAAGAAGAGGCAGCGCAGTGGGAGCTATCAGCGCGGCAACCAGCAGCATCGCCAGGGCGTAGGCTGGTCGGATCCATTGCAGGGATTGCTTTTCGGTCAAATGTTCAAGAGAGACCGCACCGGAAGCAAACATGACCGGATATGCCGGTGCGACATAGTAGAACTTGCCTTTGAGCAAGAGCATCAGGCTCAGCACACTGAGAAAGCCCCACCCAAGCACCGCGAAGCGCCTTCCATGCGAAGAGATCAGAAACCACGCCCCGAGGATGACCAGAAGAGCCGGGACAAACCCGATCATCTGCGCCTGCTGCCCGAGATAGGGCAACGGCGGCAGCATCACGTCCCGCCCGCCTGCACGCACGGAATGAATCAATTGCAGGAAAGGAAAGTTCCAGTGCATCTGCCATAGAAAATTCGGCAGAGCGATGAGTGTGGCAAGCCCGATTCCCGCCCAGAACGACCAATGGGCAAGACTTCGCCGCAGCGGCGAAACAATCACACCTACGAGCAGTCCAG
>DASYYO010000133.1:0-4364 GCA_035933805.1 Acidobacteriaceae bacterium
TTTCTTTCTCGGTCCTGAGGAGCCACGAAGAGACCCCGATACCCCAGATCAATTCCTGCGGCTTGCTGGTTTGTTCAGCCTCCATCTGATGCATCAGTGTGAAGAAGTCACCGTACAGTGCGATGGTTCGGCGACGCGGTCTCTCGCCGGTTGCCCATCTCGTCCATAAAGCCGAATAGGCAGAAAGGCCCTCGGCGGCTGCCGCCTTCGCCTGTGCCTCAACTTGGGCAACATCGATCTGCTCGTTCCGTGCCCTTGCTGCTTGCAAACGCTGATTGATCTGCCTCGCCAGCGCCGCATCATATATGGACGGAGGCGGACCATTGGGATCGGAGCTGAAGCGGAGCAGTGCCTTATGAGCAGGCTGAGGCGGAGGAGGCGGCTCGGCCACCAGGCGCGGGACTCGGAGCCAAACGTGGTCCCCGGCAACTTTGATGTCGAACTCAACGCCGGGCAATCCGGCAATGTCGCCGCGCTGGCGCTGAAAGCCCTTGGCGTTCGCCAGTCGATAAGCCGCCGGATTGATCTGCTTGGCTTGCTCCTTGATGTAGTCAAGAAGACAGATGAGTAAGTCCCGAGGGTCCGGCATTCACGCTCCCTCAATCAACAGGATTTGGCTCTGCTGTGCCGTCCAAGAGCAGGAGTCTGGTGTTGCATCATTGTAGCGAGACATCCCTAAGAGTTTCCAGATCACGCAGATAACTCATTAAACCTAACGCGCTCGGATTTGAATAGATAAACGAAGCGGAAATCCTCTGCCTGCCGGGTATTCCCGGCCCTCTTTGCGTCCGAAAGTGCCCAACAAAGTATATAATCCTGTTTCGGCAAATACACTTCGGTCTCCCCAGCGTTTCCAGGACGTCGCCTCTGGGCAGCAAGATGCAGCCCGATAACTGCCGCGGGAACAAATGCAGATCCAAGGTGTGCGGACAGCTAGTTTGAGTGCGAACAAGGTCACGAGTTCTGGACACTTGGAGGCTGAACCATAATAGTTAATAGGCCCTTGATTCACCCAATCTGGTAGTGAGTTGGAGCAAGGGCACTTCGGCTAGAGCCGGCCGACGGTCACCCAGGGAAGCCATCGGCTGTGAGTGAAGTAGAGGCCAACTGCGGCTATGCCCTGCTCGAACCCTTTTCCCCGTTACACCACCAGTGAACCGCCTGGATATTGTCGGGATGATCGTCCCTCCATGCTCCTCCCATTCCACGGGGATTGATGTGATCGGGAACGATGTCGCTGTAATCCGTGAACTCTCCCTTGCAGAGAGCACATACACCGTTTTGGGCTGCGATCTTCCTGTCCGTCAGCTTTCGCATTTCAGCGTTGGAACGGATCTCCCGATATCCGCGAGGGTGTTGGGGATCGTCAATGCGCCGGACTCCCATTTGGCGAGTTCGTCTCTCCTTTGGGACGGATTCCCGTCCGCAGCACGCAAACGAACTGTGAATCGGGCACAACTGATTTCGTCGGAGTCTCACAGTGTCCTCCAAAAGGGTTTTGGATTTTGAAGTGGGATTCTGTCTTGAGAGTCTTGCTCGAGTTCAGTGCCGGTGGGCGACGCGGCGAAATTCTGACTCGTCGTCTCAGTGGCGCTTCTTTCCTCGGCACACTTCCAGCACACCGGGTAGCGTTAGGACACCTGAAAACTCCCGCTCAGACAGCCCGAGGATGCTGATGCCGGATCAGCAGACCAAAAGGTGGCAGGCACGTTCTGCCAGAAACATGGCGCAATGCCCGTTTGAACGAAGCCGCTGACGCGGCGGACGCATTCGCGTGCCCTGGGCCGGCATTGATGGCTGGCGAGTAGCTTTGGTCGCAGAGAAGGAGGATCTCTCTGTGACCCATCTACGTCAGATCATGATTGAGGAGTTGCAGCGCCGCAACTTCGCCGATTCCACCATTCGCTCCTACGTTCATGGCGTGGAGCACTTCAGCCGGTATTTCCATCGCCGTCCCGATCAGCTTGGCCCCGAGCATATCCGCCATTACCAGGCCATGCTCTTCAGCAAGCTGAAGTACAGCCCCAACACGGTAACTCTTCGGCTGGCATCGCTGCGATTCTTCTATATCCAGGTACTGAGGAGAAGCTGGAGCATTGCCGAGACGCCATATCCGAAGAAGGTGATCCGGCTGCCGGAGATTCTCAGTCCGGAGGAGGTGACTCGACTCATCGACGCGGCCGACAGCACGTTTCATCGCGCCATGCTGATGACCCTTTATGCCACCGGAGCACGCCGCGCCGAGGCGGCTCATTTGAAGGTACATGACATCGACAGCCGGAGGATGGTCGTCCACATTCATGGCGGCAAGGGCAACCGCGACCGTGACGTGATGTTGAGCGCAAAGCTGCTCGATGCGCTGCGCGATTATTGGCGAGGACTCCGGCGCCGGCAGAGCGAGTGGCTCTTTCCCGGCAACGCCTGGCACACATCCAGCCGTCCGGTAACCACCAAGGTCATGTGGACGGCCTGCCAGGGCGCCGCCGAACGTGCCGGTCTGGACAAGAAGCGTATCTATCCCCACCTGCTTCGACATTGCTTCGCAACTCATCTTCTGGAGGCCGGCGCCGACCTGCGCACCATCCAAATTCTGCTCGGCCACCACGATCTGGAGGAGACGACCCGCTATCTGCACCTGTCCAGCCGGCATCTCAGTGTGACGGCCAGTCCTCTGGATGCGCTCACCATCCGCGAACAGGGAGAACGAGCAAAGCACGAATGAACCGGCCGCCCCTTGAGGTGGCCGATATCATCCGTAGCACAGGAGAGTTCTTCCTCGAACGCAGCCGGCGCTGGATCACCTGGCAGCACCGCAAGGTCCTGCTGGCGATCCTGCGCTGTCGCACGGCTGCGCTCGGCGGTCATCGCGACCGCTGCGCGGACTGCGATCATGTCGCCATCTCCTATAACTCGTGCGGCAACCGGCATTGCCCACGCTGTCAGAGCAATGCCCGCCTGCGCTGGCTCCAGGCGCGGGAACAGGAACTTCTGCCCACACGCTACGTGCATGCCGTTTTCACTCTGCCGCGCGAACTCGGCCCAGTCACTCTGCAGAACAAGAAGGTCATCTTCAACCTGCTATTTCATGCCAGCGCTGAGACGCTGCTGGAAATCGCCCGCGATCCTCGCCACCTGGGAGCCGAGATCGGCTTCTTCGGCGTGCTGCATAGTTGGGATCAGCGATTGCTGTTCCACCCGCACGTTCACTGCATACTGGCTGCTGGCGGACTGTCACCCGATCACACCCGATGGATCAGTTCTTCCCGCCGCTTCTTTTTACCCATCGCGGTGCTCAGCCGCGTCTTCCGCGGCAAGTTCGTCGCCGGGCTGAAAGCCGCCTTTCATCGAGGCGAACTCCAGTTCCACGGCGCTCTGCTGTACCTTGCCGAACCGCACGCCTTTCGCGCCTGGCTGCGGGTACTGTTTCGCCACGACTGGGTCGTATACTCCAAGCGCCCCTTCGGCGGTCCCGAACACGCGCTGCGCTACCTCGGCGCCTACACCCATCGCGTGGCGATTTCCAACCACAGACTCGTTGCTCTCGAACACGGCGAAGTCGCCTTCCGCTGGCGCGACTCCGCTCACGGCAACAAGAAAAGATTGATGACGCTGCCGGTCGACGAATTCCTGCGGCGCTTCCTGCTGCATCTGCTGCCGCGCGGATTCGTACGCATCCGTAACTTCGGCTTCCTCGCCAATCGCCGGCGGGCCAGTCTGCTGCCCCTCTGCCGCCAGTTGCTGCAGGTCTCAGCAGAGGACACGGGCGCAACTGCGATGCGGTCCGCGAGTCGGCCAGGGCCGCTGTGGCGCTGCCCCAAGTGCGGCGGAGCTATGCGCATGGTCGAACGGATCTCCGCCGCCCAGCTTCTGCTCCGCAGTCCTCCGCAAATCATCAGGTGCGCTGCATGAACCGCTGTCTCCACCACCGCAGACTTCGCGCCCACCGGCACGTTCAGGGAATCCCTGCCCGGCCCCAGTTACACCGTGCTCGTGGCGCATTCAACATCGCCCCGCAGTCTCATCGATATGCCCTCTTTCTCGGCTCTATTCCTCTCACCGCCCCTCATCAACGCCCAGCCAGACCTCCGCATTTACCTCCAGACCAATCGAAATGACATAGGTGGCTAAAGGGAGGGGCGGCTTCCTTCAAACGGCTCTATCTTGACTGCCCGCAAGATGGTCAGGAGAAGTTCTTGCCTGACGGCAGTCAAGATAGAGACCAACCGTTTACGGGGAGTTATCTGGCAGAGTGCGGCTCTGCGCAATTCCATCCTCGGTCCCCAACCGCGAGGGACCGAGGGCACCCATCAATTGTGGCTGGTTTAGGACTGTAAGACCGGCGCCACCTGCCAACTCATTTGAAG
>DASYYO010000170.1:0-13455 GCA_035933805.1 Acidobacteriaceae bacterium
CGGGGCGCCCCACAGGGTAGAAGCGCTCTCCGGGACAATCACGCGGTACGATCTCAGCCGGCCTTTTCGAGCAGGGTGACGGAGAGATCTCGCTTTTGCACCATCTCAGCGGTGATGTCGAGTTCTTTGATCTTCTTGTTGCTCGGGAGATGGTACATCAGGTCGAGCATCAACTCTTCTAGAATCATACGTAATCCGCGCGCTCCCACCTTGCGGTTGAGGGCTTCGCGGGCGACCGCGGTGGTGGCCTCCTCGGCAAAGATCAGCCGGACACCCTCGTACTCGAAGAGGCGCTGATATTGCTTCAGGATCGCATTCCGCGGTTTCGTGAGAATCTCCACGAGAGCCGCTTCGTCGAGTTCATCCAGGATGCCCATTACCGGCAAGCGGCCGACGAACTCGGGAATCAATCCGAATTTGATCAGATCCTGAGGCTCGGCGCGGCGCAGAAGCTCGGTATCGCGCTGAGCGGGGATGGAACCCGCCTCCAGGGCCTCCTTTTCAGAGAGCGCCTTGAAGCCCAAGGCCTTCTTCCCGACGCGCCGTCCGATCACGCGCTCCAGGCCGACGAACGCTCCTCCGCAGATAAAGAGGATGTTGGTTGTGTCCACCGGGGTGAATTCCTGGTGAGGATGCTTGCGGCCGCCCTGGGGTGGAACATTGGCGACGGTGCCTTCGAGGATCTTGAGCAGCGCCTGCTGCACGCCCTCTCCCGAAACGTCGCGAGTGATGGAAGGATTTTCGTCCTTGCGGCCAATCTTGTCGATCTCATCGATGTAGATGATGCCCGTCTGCGCGCGCGCCACATCTCCGTCGGCAGCCTGCAGCAGCTTGAGGATGATGTTCTCGACGTCTTCGCCGACATACCCGGCTTCGGTCAAAGTGGTTGCATCTACGATGGCAAAGGGCACGTCCAGCATCTTGGCGAGCGTGTGGGCGAGAAGAGTCTTGCCGCTTCCTGTCGGCCCGACCAAGAGGATATTTGATTTGGAAAGCTCGACGTCGCTTCCCCGGGTCCGGTTCATCTGGATGCGCTTGTAGTGGTTGTAGACAGCCACCGCAAGCTTCTTCTTGGTCTGGTCCTGCCCGATAACGTACTCATCGAGGAACGCCTTGACTTCCTGGGGCTTGGGAAGATGTGCGGGGGCGGCGCCGGCCGGGGTTTCGCTCCGGTCGTCTTCCAGGATGGAATTACAGACGGCTACACACTCATCGCAGATGTAGGCGCGCGGGTAATCGCTGGGTGAGGAAATCAGTTTCGCGACTGCGTCCTGAGACTTGTGACAGAACGAACAACGGAGTGTGTCGTCTGTTCCCCTTGGCGTCTTCATGCTGCGACTCCTTTAAACCTGTTGGCCGTCAGGTACGTGGTCTGTCAATGATTTCATCGATGATGCCGTACTCTTTAGACTGCTGAGCGTTCATGATGAAATCCCTCTCCACGTCGCGTTCAATTCTCTCCAACGTTTGGCCAGTGTGCTTGGACATCAGCTTGTTGGTGATCTCGCGAATGCGCAGAATCTCGCGCGCGTGGATATCGATATCTGTGGCCTGACCGGAAAGCCCGCCCATCGAAGGCTGGTGGATCAGGATACGTGAATTGGGAAGAGCAAAGCGCTTTCCCTTGGTGCCGCTCATGAGCAGGAAGGCGCCCATGCTCGCCGCCTGACCGATGCAATAGGTAACCACGTTGTTGCGGATGAACTGCATCGTGTCATAGATGGCCAGGCCTGCGGTGATCGAGCCGCCGGGCGAGTTGATGTAGAGCTGAATATCCTTCTCCGGATCCTCTCCGGAGAGGAAGAGCATCTGGGCGATGACCAGGTTGGCAATTTGATCGTCGATCGGCGTTCCCAAAAAAATAATGTTGTCGCGAAGCAGGCGAGAGTAAATGTCGTAGGCGCGCTCGCCTCGACTCGTCTGCTCAACCACCATAGGTACAAGAGCCATGCGGTTCCTTAATTTCAATTTTCCAGGCAGTTTGCGCCCGGCTTTGAAAACATCCCGATTCGGGGCTGGCAGGTCAGGCCAGCCTGCTGATTCCCACTCCTGAACTCAGGCTGACAATCGCTCGTACAATAGCGCGCCGGTTTTCTCCCGCCGCAATTGTTCCCGGATTCTAGCGAGGCCGCCATTGTCAGTCAAACGCTTGCGCAACGCATCCAGAGGCTCTTCCGTATCGCGGCTGATCGTTTGCAGCTCGCGGTCCACTTCTGCTTCCGGCACCTGGATCTGTTCAGCATCGGCAATCCGATCCAGAAGTAAAGACCCCTTGACCTCCGCGGCCGCCGGACCTCGTTGCGCGGTGCGCAGGCGATCGAAATCGATGTTGCGCATATCCTGAGTGCGCATGCCTTGCGCGGCCAAAGCGCGCAATCCGCGATCCAGGCGTGTGTCGACCTGCTGCTGCACCAGCGACTCGGGAACCGGGAAGTCATATTTGGCGACCAAAGCATCCACCAGCCGGCTCTTGGTCTCGTTCTCCAGCCGGCGTCGCTTCTCTCTGGCCAGATGGTCGCGCAGTTGCTCGGCGAATGCCGCATAGCTCTCATACGGTCCGAGTTCCTTGGCGAATTCGTCATTCAGCTCAGGCTCGATCTTCTTCTTGATGCTCTTCACTTGCACGTCGTAGGAGACGGTCTTTCCCGCCAGCTTCCGCTCCCCGAAATCCTCCGGATAGCTAACCTCGAATTTCAGCTCCTGCCCGGCGGTTGCGCCGCGAAGAGCGCCGTTGAAGCTCTCCAGAGTATTCTTGCCGCCGATCTCAATCAGCACGTCATGAGCAACGATCGGCTCGGACTCCGCGCCCGGCGTTTCGCCCGCGGTTTGCGCAGCAGCTTCCTCGCTCCCCTGCACATGGCCGGTAAAGCTGATCTCGGCAAAGTCTCCGTCTACCAGGCCGCGCTCTTCGGTCACGGGTTCCATGGTGGAGCGGGAGTCGCGAATGCGCGCCAGCTCCTCTTCAAACTCGGCTTCACTGAGGGAGACGTCCGGCTTTTCCACCTTGACTTCCTGATACCCCTCGATGGAGATCTCCGGCAATACCTCGAAAGCGGCCTTGAAGCGCAGCGGCTTTCCCTCTTCAAATTCGAGATTGGTTACTTGTGGCTGCGAAATCGGCTGCAGCTTGCGCTCGGCGATGGCGCCACGGAAGTGCTCTGGCAGCACCGCTTCCATAACCTCCTGGCGGATCTGCTCCGCGAATCGGCCGCGGATGAGAGACTCGGGAACCTTTCCGAGTCGGAATCCCGGGATCCGAGCGGCCTTCTGATAGCGCCTGGTGACAGCCTTGAACTTGCGGGATACCTCATCGGCGGAAACTTCAATTTCCACTTCGCGGGTCAACTCCGGATTGAGCGCCGGAGATTCATGATGATGAGAATGAGCTTCCCCCTCGGCGTGCGCAGCGTGCTCTTCGCCGTCGGCTGGCCCGTGGGTGTGAGGCGTGTTTTCGATTGTTTCAGTTGAACTCAACGTATGCCTTCCAGATATGCTTGCCCGCCGCAGCGACGCCGTACACCGGACTGCATTTTCCTCGCGCGGGGCGTGCGTAACAACACTCATCTCACATGTTAAGAGGCTTTGCCGGGGGGGTCAAACGAGGGCGGCGTGGATTTCTCCGTGCAAGGTCACACGAAAGGGTAGGAAGCGACCGTCTTTGGTGTGAGACCAAGGGTTGCAGGGGCTATCGTTCTTCTTCCTGAGGCGCGCGCACATGTGAAATGAAGCTTGGATCCGCCGCGCCGAACGAGCGGAAATTCAAACGGGCCCGGGTGAGGCTCAGGCGCCCGTTCACCGTCCCGCGAACTACATCTGCGTCGCTGTCATCCTGCCCGTCATCCTGCCACCAGCAGACCTCGCAGAGTTCTAGGGATTCCGGCTGGACAAGCGTCTTGTACCCGCAACACAGGCAACGGGTTCGGACAGGTCCCATGAATTCTGAAACCCGCAGCAAAGCTGGAAGTTGCGCTTCTGCAGACGGCGGCGCGCTGCGAGCCACCCATGGAGCCGGCTCGCCCGGCACGCGGCTCAAACGCAAGAGACCCGGCCCGGTCACGATGTTTACTTCGCAGGCTCAGGCGTGAACAACTCCAGGCGCACCTTCCAGGTAACCGACTGACCAGGACGAAGCGTAACCATGCCGGTATCCATTCCTCGCCATTGCGGGGCAAACGGATCCGGATAATTGAACTGGTCTTCGATGGCGGTAAAGGGCCGGTCCGCCGGAGCGTAAATCTGAAGCGTACGGATCTCAGGAGAAAGAGCCTTGACGTGGATGCCGTAGTTGGACTTGGGGTCGCTCATCCAGGCATCGGCAGCGCCACTCGTTCGCTGCAAGTGGGAGAGGTTGTTATTGAAGTCGTGATTGCCCAGCGGGACCCCCTGGGGCGATTCGAAATCAAAGAGTGTTCCTTTGACCGGCTTGAGCTGCCCGGTCGGCACCGCATCGTTCGCTTCCATCACCATCGATGCCGGCACATGCAACCGGGCCTGCGAGCGATCGCCGCTGGGTATAGCGAAGTAGGGATGCCAGCCGATCGCCATCGGCTCCAGCACCTTGCCGACGTTCCTGGCCGTGATGGCCAGGTCAATCGCGCCGCCGGTGAGCGCAATGTTGAACGTAAGATCGGTATTCGAGAGCCAGTGTCCGTTGAAGTCTCCGGCGTGAATCACGGCCGTCTCGGTCTGTCCATCGGTGGTCGTCAGCGTATGCAGTTCTTCTGCCCTGGAGCTGAGAATGAGTCCGTGGAGAGCCCGCCTGGGGGAGCCGGGGTTCTTTCCCTGCCAGTTGGCAGGGAGCGAGAGCGCATGGCCACGCCACTCGGTCACGATCTCCTGCCCGTCTTCCGACGGCTTGCCGGAGATGAGGTTGGGGTAGGGAATCAGGAACGCTCCGCCAAAGCTATGGCTGGCATTCCCCCACTGGTCTTTGCCCGAGCCGTTCATCAAGCCGGCGGCTTCGGCGATGGTGGGGGAGCGGAGCAGTGGGATTTCGCCCTTGCCGGGAAGATTGGCGGTGATCTGAAAGAGATTCATCCCGCGCCCCGGAAACAGGGTGACGGAGAGGAACTCCGGCTTGCTCCCTCCGCTGGTTGCCTTGCGTACGAGTTGGACCACATCGGCGCCGCCCACCCGGGGAGGCTGGGCCGATGCCGTCGGGCCTGGCCGCTCTGCCGGCTGCGCCGGCTGCCTCCTGCATCCCATACTCCACAGCAGGGAGGCGCCGGCGATCCAGGCCCAGAACGTGCGCGCGTTCAGCAATGGCATTCTCCGGTCCTCAAAAGTGCGCTGATTCTAGAGCAGCTTTTTGCAATGGGTCAACGGGCGTTCGGCCGCCGCCCTGGGCCGAAGAAGCCGGTCGGCTATTTCGGCGAGGAGAGCGCCTTCCCCGCGATTTTCAAGATGCTCTAGCATCGAAGAGTGAAGTCTTCCTCAGCCCTCTCTCCGCTTGCGCTGCTCAACGAGGAAATCGTTCATTGCCAACGCTGCCCTCGCTTGCGAACCTATGATCAGGCCATCGGACACAGCAAACGCCGCGCATACCGCGATTGGATCTACTGGGCAAAGCCGGTCCCTTCGTTTGGAGACGAGCGGGCCCGCGTCCTGATCCTGGGGCTCGCCCCCGGGGCTCACGGCTCCAACCGGACGGGCCGGCCCTTCACCGGTGACGGCTCGGGCGACTTCCTCTATCCCGTGCTCTATGAGACGGGTTTCGCATCGCAACCCCACTCCGTTTCCCGCGAAGATGGCATGATGCTCGAAGACTGCTGGATCACCTCGGTTGTGCGCTGCGCGCCGCCGGAGAACAAGCCGGCTCCGGGTGAGCTGGCGAACTGCGCACCCTATCTCGACCAGGAGATCGCCCTGCTGACCCGCTTGCGGGTCGTGGTCTGCCTTGGCCGGATCGCTTTTGAGGGTTTTCTGAGACACCTGGCGCGAACAGGCGAGGTCGATCGTAAATCGGCCCTTGTCTTCCGGCACGGAGCGGAATATACGCTTTCCGGCGGCCGTCATCTGCTGGCCAGTTTTCACCCCTCGCTGCAGAACACCAATACGGGAAAGCTGACCCGTCCTATGTTCCTGGAGATCTTCCACCGGGCACGAATTCTGGCAGACCGGGAAGGATCTCTATGAAAGACAGCGGCATCCGTGGAGCTTTTCCGCCCCTCCGGCAGGAACTCGGCGGTCCTGCGGGTCCTTAGAACGAAAGGCCGGAACGGAAGGCTAGAACGAAAGCGCGGACCGGAAGACCCCAGGGGTCTTGGAGCGGGAGACGGGGATCGAACCCGCAACCAACGGCTTGGGAAGCCGCTACTCTACCATTGAGCTACTCCCGCCCGCTCGGCATCGGCGCAACCCGAGTCTATCAAAAAATTCCACAGCGGAGCACGCGCATCGCGGCCCATCCTCCGGGTTCAATCTCCCGTAGTGGTGTGCGGACAGGATCGTCCTGAAGAGTTACTGTGAAGATTGTAAGCGGTTGCAGTTAGAATCAGAGCGCGAGTGTTGCCCAGCCGAGCTGTTTGCCGGAATCGCCGGCGGTTTTCCCGATTTGCATGGATTCACGAAGTTAGCTGAATCCTTTCGATAGGATGACAGGAAGTCAATGGTCTCTCCAGGTGAATTTCTGAACCACTCCGAGGTGCGTGGGCAGGGGCAAAGCTTCGCCGCCCCGGGGCGCGTCAATCTGATTGGCGAGCATACCGATTACAGCGGCGGGTTCGTGATGCCTGCGGCGATCGATTTCCGGACGGTGGCCACCATTTGCGCGCGCCCCGACTCGAAGATTCTGATCCGTTCGAAGAATATGCCGGATGAGGTTGCGCTGAGCACCGATGATCTGCCTGCCGCAGGCCGGCACCATTGGAGCGACTATCCCATCGGTGTGGCCTGGAGTCTGGCGCAGGAGGGAATTCGCATCGGCGGATTCGACCTGTCTATCTCGGGCAATGTTCCCCTCGGCGCAGGACTCAGCTCCTCGGCTTCGATTGAGGTGGCGACGGCCTATGCGCTGCTCTCCCTTGCCCGTATGGAGATGCCGGTCACCCGCATCGCGCTGGTCTGCCAGCGCGCGGAAAACGGCTTTGTAGGCGCCCAAAGCGGCATCATGGACCAGTTCATCGCCTGCGCAGGGCAGCAGGACCATGCCCTGATGTTAGACTGCCGCTCGCTGGAGTATCGTTTGCTGCCTATCCCTTCGCATGTGCGCATTGTGATCTGCAACTCCATGGTGAAACATACCCATGCCGGCGGCGAGTACAACCAGCGGCGGGAG
The DNA here is from genome assembly GCA_035933805.1 of Acidobacteriaceae bacterium. GTDB lineage: Bacteria > Acidobacteriota > Terriglobia > Terriglobales > Acidobacteriaceae > PALSA-350. Next base: position 7,277 of record DASYYO010000170.1, read on the forward strand.
GAAGTGGAGGAGGGAACGCGCATTCTGCATCGTCTCCACCCGCATATCGAGCTTCTGCGCGATGCAACGGATCAGGATCTGGCGTCCGCGCGGGAGAAGATGCCGGAGCCCGTCTATCGCCGCTGCCGTCATATTGTGACGGAGAACAAGCGGGTGCAGCAGGCGGCGAGCGCGCTCGAACGCGGAGAACTGCGCAGCTTTGGAGCTCTCATGCTGGCGGCTCACCGCAGCATTCGTGAAGACTTCGAGGCCAGCTGCAAGGAACTCGATACATTGGTTGCGCTTGCAGCCGATCTGCCCGGCTGTTACGGAGCGCGGATGACTGGCGGCGGCTTCGGCGGATGCACCGTAAACCTGGTCGAAGACGCGCTGGCGGAGTCGTTCCGGGACGCCATTCACGAGCGTTACCGGCGGGCGACGGGCATCGATGCCGATGTATATCTCTGCCGGGCCTCCGACGGCGCCGGGCCTTTCCCTGCGCCGGCTGGATGACCACCTCGCTGCGGGCAGCACATTCCGCGTACGATGGTCGTGGTTTCAGAGCGGCCGCGGGAGGCCGGGCTCCCAGTCTTGGTGTGACCTGAACGGTGAGGGCTCGAGCAGGCGTGCGGGCTGGCTCCGTTGGATTCCATTACTTTGACTGTTACAAGGGCCTATGTTGTGAAAGAGTCTGGCCGTCCCCGGCCGGCCTCGATCCACCTCGCCCCTGATTCAGGAGCCCAGGCAGAATCGAGAGGACCAAAGGGATGGGTGAGCAGCAGGAGCGCCGGCTCGATCGCCGGAGATTTCTAGGCATGGCAGCGAAGGGAAGCGCCGTGGCGATGCTGCCGGGGCTCCTTCCGGGCGCGCCGGGTCAGGGACAAGCGCCGGCCAGGCAGTTGCCGAAGGAGATCGCCGAGGTCTCGCTGGATCTCCACCGTATCCACAAATGGGATAACTCCAATGGGGATACCTGGGATCCATTCTGGGCCGATGACGGCCGTCTTTACTCGTTCAATTGCGATGGTCGCGGCTTTGGCGCCAGGTCCATGAACCTGGCCTTCAACCGCCTTTCGGGAGATAGTCCGGAGAGCCTGACTGGCGTCCAGGTCAATGCGATGGAAGAGTACGGCAAAGGCTCGCAGAAGGGACCGGACGGAGCCACCTGGAAGGCTTGCGGCCAGGAGTGCATCGATGGCGTGTTCTACGCTTTCGTATCCAGAAACGTTTACGGGCGCGACAGCAAAGATCCCTTGCTGCGCCAGCTTGCGATGAACTCAAGTCTCATCAAGTCAACGGATCGCGGGTTGACATGGAGCCGCACCGCGCAGCAGAACTATGACACTCCCATGTGGCCGGGGAGATTGTTCGGAGCGCCTTTCTTTATTCACTATGGGCGCGATGGAGGCCAGGTCTCGCGCGATGGAGCCCGCCGCTACGTCTATGCGGTTTCGACCGACGGCTTCTGGAACGACGGGGATGCTCTGATCCTCGCCCGCGTGCGCCGCTCCCAGTTGGCGGCCCTGCATGCGGAGGATTGGGAATATCACACCGGCGGCGACGGTGCGAGCGACGCGAACTGGTCCCGGCAGATAGAGTCGGCCGTGCCGATCCTGCGCCGCGCGGGCAAATGCGGGCAGACCCCGATTTGTTACATCCCGGCCCTGGGAAGTTATCTGCTGATCTCCTGGTATAACACCGCGCTCATGACCAAGTGGTTCGAACCCAACGAGATGCGCTATGACTTTTATCAGGCTCCGCGGCCCTGGGGGCCGTGGACTCAGGTAGGTTCTCATAGTGACCGGTTCATGGGCGGGAACTATCACATGTACGGGCCGAGTCTCTGTGCCAGATTCCAGCGCCGCGAAGGAGCGAGCGTAAGAATCTCATTGTTTACGGCAGGTTGCCCATTCCCGGACATTCCCATTAACCCTTACAAGATCTGGCATATCCCGGTGCTGCTGAGGACGAGCGCGCTGCCGAAGTCAGTAACCATTACGGCATCCGATCCCCAAATCCGGTATCGCGGGGCCTGGAATCCGTTTGTCGCTGCGAGCGGCACGCATGGAGGGCAGGCGCTCGCTTCAGCAGCGCAAGGCGACTCCGCTGAACTGTCGTTTCAAGGCTCTGGCATTGAGTACATCGCATGCAAGGCCAAAGGCCAGGGCCGCGTGGAGATCTCACTGGATGGGGTTCGCGAGAGCGCAAACCTGGACCTTGAAGACTTCGCGGGGTTCTCGGGCGTTGTCATCTTTGGCAGATACCAATTACCCGCAGGGCCGCATCAAATTCGGGTGGCCAGCAGGAGCGCTACGCCAGTCAATCTGCAGGCGTTTCGCGTCTACGAATAGGAGCGTAGAAAGTCGTGGATTCTAACCAAATACTGCTTGTAACGGCGTTCGCCTTTGGTGCATAATCAGGGTCGAAGTAACTTTTCTCTTAGCAATCCCCCACTCTCAGCACCCCTTACTGGGAGGTATTCATGATTTCAGAATGTATGAATCCGTCATGCCGCAGAGAGCTCCGCTATTTGCGAGACGGCAGAGTCGTGCGGGTTGTCAAACGCGATCCTGACAAGGTCAAAGTAGAGCATTTTTGGCTCTGCGGAGACTGTTATCTCAACTTCGATTTTCATTTCTCCCGTGAGGGCGCCATCTCGATGGCGCGGCGGATCGAGTGTACTTCGGTTCTGCGTCGGCCGGCTGTAATGACTTTGGTGGACGCCGATAGCGGAGCGGTGGCCGCAGCTTAGAATGACTGTTCTCGTTCGCGCAGTGCGGACGGATGCGGGTGTTTTGTGTCCTGCTCCGCCGCACAGCGTAGAACATGCTGGCTGATTCCCCTCCCTTACCATCCTGACCGCATCCTTTCAAGGCCTTCTGAAGCTGCCCGGATTTTCCTCACATCTGCCGCTTTCTACACCGCCTCGACTCTCGTCCGCGGACGGCGGAACCGTGGTGCGCTCCGCTAAAATGAAGAAACCCCATGGCAGAATTCACTCATCTTCATCTCCACACGGACTACTCGCTCCTCGACGGAGCCTGCGATGTTGATAAGCTCGTCACCCGAGTTGACAGCATCGGCCAGAAGGCCGTCGCCATTACCGACCACGGCAACATCTATGGGGCGGTGCACTTCTTCGACGCAGCTAAATCCAAGGGAATCAAGCCGATTCTGGGTTGCGAATTATACGTCTGCCGGGAAGAGGATCACCGGGCTGCGCCCGAGGGGGAGAAGTACCACCACTTGCTGGTGCTGGCGGAGAACGAGGCCGGCTATCGCAACCTGGTGCGCATCACCTCCGAGGCCTCTCTGCATGGCTTCTATCGCAAACCGCGGGTGAGCAAGCGATTCCTCGCTGCCCACGCGGAGGGGTTGATCGGGTTTTCCGGATGTCTCGCCGGTGAGGTTTGCGACAACCTCATGGCCGGGAGGTATGAGGCGGCGCGCGCCACCGCGGGCCGGTACCAGGATATTTTCGGGCGGGGGAATTTCTTCCTCGAGATCCAGGACCAGGGTCTGGAACTTGAGAAGAAAATCCATGCGGACCTGTTCCGGCTGGAGAAAGAACTGGACATTCCGCTGGTTGCCACCAACGACAGCCATTATCTCTGTGAGGACGATCACCACGCGCACGAGGTGCTTCTCTGCGTGCAGACGGCGGGTTCGATCCATGATCCCAAGAGGTTCAAGTTCGATAGCGACCAGTTCTATGTGAAGAGCGCGGCGGAGATGGAGAGGCTCTTTTCCCATGCGCCGGAGGTCGTCAGCCGCACCATGCATTTTGCCGAGCGCTGCACGCTCAAGCTGGGCAAAGTCGAGAATCCGTTTCCTGAGTTTGCCGTTCCCCCGGGGCATACGATCGACAGCTACTTCACGGAGATCTGCCGCGCGGGATTCCGCAAGCGTCTCGATACCTCGGTCCGCCACCTGGCCGAGCGCGGATTGCAGCGCCGCCCGGTCTCCGAATATGAAGAGAGGCTGGAACGCGAGATCGCCTGCATCAAGCAGATGAAGTTTTCCGGCTACTTTCTCATCGTCTGGGACTTCATCCGGTATGCACGGGAGCAGAATATCCCGGTTGGCCCGGGCCGCGGATCGGCAGCGGGCTCCCTGGTCTCCTATGTCATGGAGATCACCGACATTGACCCATTGCAGAATGCGCTCCTGTTCGAGCGGTTTCTGAACCCTGAGCGGGTCTCCATGCCGGATATCGACATTGACTTTTGCATGAACCGCCGGGGCGAGGTGATCGAATACGTCACCCGGAAGTATGGCAGGGAGCAGGTCGCGCAGATCATCACTTTCAACACCATGGCGGCTCGTGCCTCCATCAAGGACGTCGGGCGCGCTCTGGATCTTCCCTATGGCGAAGTAGACCGGGTGGCGAAGATGATTCCGGCAACCATCGGAGTGACGATCGAAAAGGCTCTGGAAGAGTCGCCGGCCCTGCAGGCTGCCTACGAGAACGAGCCCCAGGTCAAGGAGTTGGTCGATACGGCAAAGAGGCTGGAGGGGTTGGTGCGGGGCGCCGGGGTCCACGCCGCCGGCGTCGTGATCGCACCCCAGCCGTTGACGGAGCTGGTTCCCGTCAGCCGCAGCAAGAACGATGAAATCGTGACCTCGTATGACATGAAGGCCGTGGAAAAGATGGGCCTTCTGAAGATGGACTTCCTCGGACTCACCACGCTGACGGTGATCGATGGCGCGCTCAAGCTGATCCGGTTGAACCGCGGAGAGGAAGTGGACATGTCCACCATTGCCCTCGAAGATGCCACAACCTACGAAAAGGTCTTCCACCGCGCGCTCACTTCCGGCGTCTTCCAGTTTGAATCCGGCGGCATGCGCGACGTGCTGCGGCGCTACAAGCCTACTTCCATAGAAGACCTGACCGCGCTCAATGCGCTCTACAGACCGGGCCCCATCCAGGGCGGGATGATCGACGACTTCATCGAGCGCAAGTGGGGCCGGAGGGAGGTCAGCTATGAGCTTCCCGAGTTGGAGACGATCCTCAAGGAGACGCTCGGCGTCATCGTCTACCAGGAGCAGGTGATGCAGATCGCCAACGTGTTGGCCGGTTACTCCCTGGGAGAAGCGGACCTGCTCCGCCGCGCCATGGGAAAGAAGGACCCCAAGGAGATGGCCAAGCAGCGCACGCGCTTTGTCGAGGGAGCGATCGGCCGGGGGCATCCCAAGGAGAAGATTGTCACGATCTTTGATCTCATGGAGCAGTTCGCCGGATATGGCTTTAACAAGTCCCATTCGGCTGCCTATGCTCTGCTCGCCTACCATACGGCTTACCTGAAAACTCACTATCCGGTCGAGTTCATGGCGGCGCTCCTCACCTCCGAAACCTCGAAGCCGGAAAATGTCGTCAAATACATCAAGGAGTGCCGTGAGATGGGCATCTCGGTCGACCCGCCGGATGTGCAGATCTCCCAGGCCGATTTCACCCCGCACGGGGAGGCGATCCGCTTTGGGCTGGCGGCGATCAAGAATGTCGGCCGGAATGCGATCGATTCCATCCTCTCCGCGCGGACCGAAGGCACCGAGCAGAACCCCGCCTTTGCCACTTTTTGGGATTTCTGCCAGAAGGTGGATCTGCGGCTGATGAACAAACGCGTTCTGGAGTCGCTGATCAAAGCCGGAGCAACGGATTCGCTGGGAAGACGCGCCCAGTTAATGGCGGCGGCTGATAAAGCGATGGAGCGGGCCCAGAAAACGCAGCGCGACCTTGCCGCAGGCCAGCATGGATTGTTCTCCGCACTGGCGGGCGTCTTCAACGATGGCCCCAGCGGTAACGGTACCAACGTCGCCGACGATCTGCCGAATGTGCCCGACTGGGACGAAAACCAGCGCCTGCAGGCGGAAAAGGAGGTTCTGGGCTTTTTTGTCTCGGGTCACCCCTTGGACAAGTACGCCGAGAAATTGCGCAACATGAATGTCGTAGATACGGCGACGGCCCTCGAGATGAAGCCGGCGCCTCCGACTCCCGGCCGCCGCCGGGGGAGCGAACCGGAGAATCCAGTCGCCATTGCAGGCGTGATTGTCGGCCTCAAAGTAGGGAAGTCGAAGCGCTCCGGAGAGATGTATGCCCAGGCAGCGCTCGAAGACACAGTCGGCAAAATCGACCTGATCTGCTTTCCCAAAGACTATGCGCGTCTTGCCGAGAGCCTGAAGATTGAGGTGCCGGTACTGGT
>DASYYO010000171.1:0-4803 GCA_035933805.1 Acidobacteriaceae bacterium
GACAATTGCCAGCATGTTTTGCTGGGTCACTGTACCAACCTGGCGGCTCTTTATCAGCGTCTGGGCGTGGGCGAGGCGATCCGCTGGTTCGATCAGATGACGTTCGTCGAGCCGGGAGGACGAAGGAGCGTACTTGAGCCCTCGGCTTTGCCTGCACCTCTCCACGCGATGCCCGCCTTCCTGCGCGCGCCGGCCTTTTCGCGCGCCGACAAGGTGGCGATCGCCCGGGGCATGGCCGCTTTTATCCCGCCGCTTCCCCCGGATTCGGCGGAGAATTTTGATCAATGGCTATTACGTCACAAACAGACGCCGGGCGCCATCGAGCGATTCTGGAAGCCGATCATGGTCAGCGCTCTCAACGAGGATCTGGACCGCGTCTCAGTGCGCTATGCCGGCCAGGTGGTTCGCTTGTCGTTATTGCGCTCCCCGGAGGCAGGGCGCATGGGGGTGCCGCGAATTCCGCTGAGCGACCTTTACAGCCGTGCGGCCGGCTACATTGAAGCCCGCGGCGGCCGCGTCCATCTGCGAACCGCCGCCGAGGACGCCTCCTGGTCGGAGGACCGGCAGCAATGGACCGTTCGGGCGCAGAACCAGAGCTTCTCGAGTGATGCTCTCATTCTCGCCCTCGCCTTCGAAGGCTTGAGCAAGCTGCTGCCATCCTTGCCTCAGAACCAGGAGGCGGAGAGGCTCGCCGCCAACCTGGAGCGGTTTGAGCACTCTCCCATCACCGGCATTCACCTATGGTTCGATCGGGAGATTACCGATCTCGACCACGCGATCCTGCTCGACCGGACCATTCAGTGGATGTTTCATAAGTCGCGCCTGCAGCCGGAAAAGCGCAGCAGCGCCGCGGGAAGCTACATCGAGCTGGTCGTCAGCGCTTCCAAATCGATGGTGGAGATGCAGCGCCAGGAGATTATCGACCTTGCGCTGGCAGAGCTGGGGGAGTTTTTCCCCGCAGTTCGAGAGGCTCGCCTGCTCAAAGCCGCTGTGGTAAAAGAGGTTCGCGCAACCTACTCCGTCGTCCCCCAGCTTGACCTGTTTCGTCCCACCGCGGTGAGCCCATGGCCGCGCGCCTTTCTCGCTGGAGACTGGACCGCGACCGGGTGGCCGGCGACGATGGAAGGGGCAGTTCGCAGCGGCTGCCTGAGCGCCGAGGCCTTAGCCCGGGCAGCAGGCAAGCCGGCGCGCTTTCTCGAGCCCGATCTGCCGGCGCGCGGGCTGATGCGGCTGCTGCCGTAAGCCTCCTGGCGGTTATCCAGTGCAGGCAACCGGCCGCCAGCCGCGATCCTCCCACAGGGATGAACTCTTTTCTCATTCCAGAGCGAGCGCATGCGCGGGAGTTCCACCTTTCGATTCAGTTCGGCGGCTTTCCTGGAGACGCTCCGGACGTGGTGCCTCGTCCGGGTCCCGACCCCGGCCCCGATCCGGAGCCCACGCCCGTTCCTTTTCCAGACCCGGATCCGGATCCTGGTCTGCCCATCGACCCCATGCCGTCCCCAGCGCCTGTCTTTCGGGTTTCGGCGTTCTCATAAGGCCGGACCTTCATGAAAGGCGGCACGAAAGAATTTTCCAACCGGGCAGCGCCTTTCTGCGTCTGTTCAGGTGATGCTCCGGTTTCGTGCCGTGCCTCTCCGATCGTGGCTCGCCTGTGGTTTAGTAGCCTTTGCTCTGCTCCTGCAGGGCTCGCCTGCGCAGGGGCTTCTCCGCCATAGCCGGCACCGGTCCCATCCTGTGGTGGTTGGTTATTTCCCCAACTGGGGCCTTTACTACGAACAGCCGTACTATGTGAAAGATCTGGTCGCCAACCATGGGGCGGAGCTGCTCGATCAGCTCAACTATGCGCATGCGTCCGTCGTCGGAGGACGGTGCTCCGTGGGTGATCCCAGGGCCGATCTCAACCTGGCGTACTCTCCCGAGAACAGCGTCGACGGCAAAGCGGACCGGCCTGACTCTTCCTTCCGCGGATACTTCCATCAGCTCCAGGAGCTCAAGCACCGGTATCGGCATTTGAAGATCCTGATCTCCCTCGAAGGCAAAGCAGAAGACTTTGCCCAAGGCGCCAGACCGGAGAACCGGCAGGCCTTCGTCGCATCCTGCGTCAATACTTTTCTCCGCGGCGAGTTTGCCCCGGGCATTCACGAGCCCGGGATCTTTGATGGCATCGACATCGACTGGGAATCGCCGCAGGAGGATGAGGCGCACGATTTTCTTGCGCTTGTCGAGGAGTTTCGCCGCCAGATGAATGGAGTGCGTCCCGGTCTGCGGCTCTCGGTCGCTGTCGGCAACGTACCCCGCATGCTGCCCGGGACCGACTTTGCCGCAATCGCGCCATTCGTGGACCAGGTCGGCATTATGAACTACGACTATGCCGGACCATGGAGCCACATCACCGGCTTCATTGCGCCTCTCTTCCCCATCGCCCACGATCCCGAACGCTCCAACAGCATCGAGTACAGCATCGCCAGCTATGAGGCGGCAGGAGTGCCGGCAAAGAAGCTGCTCATGGGTTTGCCGTTCTATGGGTATAGCTGGACCGGCGTCGGCAAGACCAACAACGGGCTCTTCCAGTCCGGAAGGGGCGTGCGCGGCGACCGCCCTTACCGCTATATCCGCACCCTCAACGCGCCATTCTCGTCCTATCGGGATGAGCGCTCGCAGGCGCCCTGGCTCTTCGATGGGGAGACGTTCTGGACGTATGAAGACCCGGTTTCTGTCCGGTACAAGGTCAGCTACGCAACCTTTCAGCATCTCGGAGGCGTGATGATCTGGGAGCTTAGCGATGACACGGCTGACGCCGAGATGCTCGGCACTGTATATCGCTCGCTGCGTCATCCGATACGCAGCCGGGTCTTTGAGGAATCGGCATCGATGCCTGCGCAGTGACCTGGCCTTCCAACCCGCTGAGCCGATGGCTCATCTCCGCCCGTGCATTCACTTTCAACCAGGTGGACGGGTCTGAAGACTCAGGCGCTCTTCTTTGAGGTTACAGCGGTGAAGGCGGACCAGCGCTGCTCCACCTCCTGGCTCCCGCAGTGCGGGCAGCCGGTCTTTTTTGCATCATGCTCGGCGAGAGTGAGCGTCTTCGAGAATGTTTTCTTGCAGGCGTTGCAGAAGAATTCGTAGTGGGGCATTCGACACCTCCCCGGTGGGACCTTCAGCGGATTCTAGACCCGCGCGGGACCAGCTTCAACCTCCGCTCCCGGCATAGGGCTCGCGCTCCCAGGGAATGCAGGCGAAGCTTTACAGTCCTGATCGCCGTGCTCCGCATGCGCGACTGTCGGCCATCGAGACAGCGCCAAAAGCCGCTCTCCTCAGGTCCGCCCCAGGTCCTGCTTGCTCTAGACTGAAACTCTCTCATGTTCAGCCCGGCAATCTGGATTGCGGCGGTTTTAACCTTGCTGCCATTCCTCGCGGCAGCGTTCTTTGGCGGCTGGCTGGCCTCCGCGGCGCAAAAGCTCCCGCGGGGTGTCCGGCTCCTCGCCCCTTCGTTGTTGTCTCTGCCATATCTGCTCGTGGCCTGTTCCTCAGGGAGCTTCCGCTGGGGATGGTTCGCGCTATATGCGCTGCTGCCGGTCGCCGTTTCCTTGCTGCTTTGGAAGGCCGGGCAGGTGGATCCGGGTCAACGCGGCGGTTGGCGCGATTTCTCTGTCCTGGTTACGTTCGGCCTGGCGGTGGATTTGCGATGGTTTGAAAGCGCCTGGCCTCCCCATCTGGCCGTCTTCAGCAAAATGCTGCTGCTCGATGCCGGGCTCTACGGGTTTCTTGTGCTCCGGCAGCTCGATGGCGCGGGCTTCGATTTGCGCCTGCGGCTGCGAGATCTGGGCGTGGGGTTGCGTGAGTTCGCCTTCTATGTGCCCATCGCCATTCCCCTGGGCCTGGGCCTTGGGTTCCTCCATCTCCATGCAGCGTGGCCGCGGCCTCCCAGGCTTGCGGTCGGATATCTTTTCACCTTCTTCTTTATCGCGGTTCCGGAAGAGGTCTTCTTCCGCGGATGGCTGCAGAATCTCCTGGAGCGGCGCATCGGGCGCTATCCTGCGCTCTTCTCGACAGCAGTGCTCTTCGGCCTCTCCCATTGGAACAAGCGCACCGCTCATTTCAACTGGCGCTATGTCGTGCTCGCAGCCCTGGCGGGAATCTTTTATGGCCGGGCGTGGCGCCAGGATCGCCGCGTGGGCGCGTCGGCCATCACCCATGCCACCGTGGACACGATATGGTCCTTCTGGCTCAAGTGATGAGGATGACGCGGCCGATACGTCAGGTATCCCAGCCCTACGCGCATGTTATGGTCTACCGGGCCAGGCACGGCGACGGCGATGCATATGCCGAGAACCGCATGCGCCATGGCCAACGTATAGAGGTTGTTGTACTTGAGGAAGACCCAGCAGGCGGCGAGGCCGAGGGTCAGCGTGACCAGAGTGAGAAGAGGATTGGGCAGGTGTGCAAGAGCGAAGAGCCCCGCTGCGGCGGTGATCGCGGCCGTTCTTCCGGGCAGCAGGCGCAGGAGCCGGAGCAGGACAAAGTCTTGCAGGATGAACTGCTGCGCGAAGGCCCAGATTCCATAGCCCCAGAATCGCTTGAAAAACAGGACCGGCCCGTGCGGCGGGTGCAGCGTATGCAGCTTTGCTGCGAGAAGAACAGCGGCGCCCGCGATCAGAACGGCAACGACAACCACCCAGAGCGAGCGCAGAAATCCTGAGGCGCCGAAGCCTGAGCGTCTCCATCCCCGGAATGAAATGCAACTCGCGGCCAATACCCAGAGGACGGCAACCCAGTATAGGAGTCTCTGCCAGGGATTCGGCA
>DASYYO010000112.1:0-5855 GCA_035933805.1 Acidobacteriaceae bacterium
CGCAGGCCCCTGCGCCGGCAACGACTCCGCCGCCGGCACCGGCGCCTGCGCCTGAAACGAATCCGGCTCCAGAGGCGGAGCCAACGCCCGAGGCGGCACCGGCGCCGAGCCAGGCTCCCACGACCGCGCCGACCAAGGAAAAGACACCCCAGTGAAGCCGGAGATGGCCATCCAGTTTGCCGGGATCGCACTGCGCAACCCCGTGATCGCTGCGAGCGGGACCTTCGGCTATGGGATTGAGTTCGAGGATATCGTCTCTCTGGATCGTATCGGCGGCTTCGTCACCAAGGGACTCTCATGGGAGCCAATGGCGGGCAACCCGGCCCCACGCCTGATTGAGACGCCCGCCGGCATGATCAATGCGATCGGGCTGCAGAATATCGGCGTACATGCCTTCATCGAGACTAAGCTGCCCCGTCTCAGGCGGTACGCGGGAACGGCCTGCATCGCCAATGTCTTCGGTTATCAGGTACGCGATTACGTTGCCGTCGTAGAAGCGCTCAACAATGCCGATGGCATCGCCGCTTATGAGCTGAATGTCTCCTGCCCGAACACCCAACATGGCGGAATCGTCTTCGGCACCGATACGGGGATTCTCGACCAGCTCATTACCCGCACCAAAGCAGTTGCCAAGAGACCGATCATCGTCAAGCTGTCTCCCAACGTTACTTCGATTGCGGACATGGCCCGCTGCGCAGAAAATGCAGGCGCGGACGCCCTTTCCATCGCCAATACGTTCGTGGCGCTTTCCATCGATGTCGAGACACGCCGGCCGCGGATCGCGAACGTCACCGGCGGCCTCTCCGGACCGGCCATCAAACCCATCGCCGTGCGGATGGTCTTCGAGGCTGCCCGCGCGGTTTCCATTCCCATTTGCGGAATCGGTGGCATTGCGACTGCTGAAGATGCCGTCGAGTTCATGCTCGCGGGAGCAGCCGCCGTCCAGGTAGGCAGCGCCAGCTATGCCGACCCGCGCGCTGTGCAGCGGATTGCGGAGTCCCTGGAACGCTGGTGTGCCCGGCACCAGGTCACAAAGGTGTCGCAACTGACTGGAGGCTTGCGGGTATAAGCTCTCGTTGAGAGAGGGAGCAAGCCGGCCTGCGGTTCTGCGGCCTGCTTTTTGAGAGTTTGTCTCCGAGGAGACGGAACTTCGGTCAGGGGAAGGGCCGGTCAGGCCCCAAGCCATGTACGTAGGCGAGATGCAAGCAGCGGCGAAGAGCAGCGTGGTATCTACCGCCGCGTGCCCCGGCTCCTGCTCAGGCTACCGTACGGGTAAGCCGCTCCCGCAACTCCTCTGGAATCCTGTCTTGCAGTAATCGAGCTTGCGCAAGAGCCACTCCGGTCAGGTAGACCGGCGCAGGGGTTGCTACAGCTACAAGGACCCAGATAGCCAGCGAGATCAACAACCCGGCGATCGCAGCCGCTTGCAACGTCAGCACAATCGACATTTGCCCGAGATGCTCTACAAATTCCCAGTGATGCAAAGGCTGAATTCGATGGATCGCTGCCAATGCGAGTAGAAACGCTGCAATCGATACGGTGCTCAATCCGAGCAGCAGCACATCGATGGTCCGATGCAGCCGCTGCCGCGAACGGCAATGGTCACACTCCGCCAGATGCTGCTCGTAATCGTGGCGCATCTCCGGCGTGATTCCCGAGATGTCATATCTCCAACTGGAGAGGATGTCGCCGACGACTCGATCCTTACACGTTGTCATTTGCATTGTTGCCTTCGTCCTGTCATTCCTTTGTCCGGTCCGCGTGCTGAAAGCCTGGATCTTATCCCAGTTGCTGCTCGGCCCTGATTGACCCTGCGTTCACGGCGCACCAAACAGTGGGTACAGTCGGACAATTAACATAATGGTAACAATCTAAAGACTTTTTTACCATCCAGCAGTAGAGAATACACGCAAAGACCGGAGTTAAGTTCCCTTTTTACAGACAAATAGGCGCGAGCGGCCTGTCTTGCTCAGCCAGAAGCAGCTGGTTTGCCAGCAAGCTCATCCGTTCCCGAAGGGCCCTTTCGGCGCCTACCCTGGCCAACTCCGGCAAGTTATTACATTCAGAGAGATGCGCCAGGACTACATAAGAAGCATAGCCATCGTAGTTTTTCTCAAGAAACTCGGCCGCTGCATGGTTCGACAGATGACCCACGCGCGACATCACGCGCTGCTTCACAGACCACGGGTAAGGCCCGTCGCGCAGCATCTCGAGATCGTGGTTGCTTTCCAGCATAAGTACATCGCACTTTCGTAACGCCGCCTTTACATTGGGTGGCATATAGCCCAGGTCGGTTGCCAAGCCCACCCGTATGCCGGAGGATTCGAAGACGAAGCCTACCGGATCCGCCGCATCGTGGGGAATCGTGAAAGGCGTGACGGCAATGTCTCCGATCGCAAAGTCATTTCCTGCCGTAAAAAATTCAACTCTCGGCAAAGCACAGGGATTTGAGGGACCAGCCTCCGCCCGCTTCCCAGGCGTCTCGGTCTCCAGGTCCTCATCGGCAGAACACCGCTCCGGCTCAACATTCGCCCGCAATTCAGATGGATCCTCGGCCCCCCTCACCTGTTTGACGCTATCCGCAGGGAAAGAGACCTCGTCTCCTCCGGATAGCGCTCCCGGCAGTTCCTCCTGCTTGTTCCGGTCCAGCTTCCTTTGCGCCAGCCAATCCGCATACGTCATCCGTTTGTGCGGCATCATCCAACGCATCCAGGCGCGGTGCGTAGCTTCGGTGAAATAGACGGGCACGCCGAGCTTGCGCGCGAGCACGGCGACCCCCTGAACATGGTCTTGATGCTCGTGGGTAACCAGCACGGCATCGATCGCTGACGGATCCTCGCCGGACATTTGCATTCGCTTCATCAGCTCCCGGCAGGAGAGGCCGGCATCTACGAGAATGCGCGTGTGGCTACTGGCCACAATCGTGCTGTTGCCCTTGGACCCGGAGGCCAGCACCGTCATGCGAATCATCTGCTCAGGATACGCTTCCTTCCGGTGGAAGAGACGTACCTCCGAATGCACCCTCGCCGGCGCAAAGTAACCTGCTCTAGCCGACCCTCATGCCCGGGCAAACTCTCCCTCCGCAGCTCCGATGCCGGCAAACTCCTTCTTTTCATGGATCTCACTCTCTTCCTGCAGGTGCTTCATGACCACCCGCGAGTAGAGAACGAAGTGATGGGCGGAGAGCAGCACCATGCCCCCCAGCCACATTTTGGCCGGCGAGCGCGAGCAGGAACCGATCAGCCGGCGCAGGAAACGCCAGTAGCTGCGCCGGTAGCTCGAACAGATTCCCTGATGCCAGATCGACGAAAAGAACACGCGCAGGTTATAGGACAGGGGAAGGCTGGGGGGCTTCTGCGTGGCGCGCGGCTGCCATACCATCAGGGATTTATATGCGCGCTCGAAGAAGGCGTCCGGCCGGTACAGGCCATCGAGCAAGGTGCATAGGCCGCGCAGCAGGACAGGAAGCGGCAGAATCGTGCGGAAGTTCGGCACACCGAAATTCGAGATGGATTGGCTATCCTCGATGAGCCGGCCTTCCCTCTTCATTCGATCGAACAACGGAGTGGTCGGCGGCGCCATCAGCATCCCCGCCATCGCCCAGGCGATCGCCGTCTGATCGATGAACTCCAACTGCCGCGCGAAGATCGTCTCGTCATCGGAGTCGAAGCCGACGATAAAGCCGGCGAGCACCCAGAGGCCGCGCTCCTGAATGATCCGCACCTGCTCAACGTTGTTTTTGCGCAGGTTTTGGAACTTGTGCGACTCCTTCAATGCCTCCGCGGATGGCGTCTCAATCCCGATGAAGACGTACATGAAATTCGCCTCGACCATGGCGTCCATCAGCTCGGGGCGCGAAGCCAGATCGATCGAAGCCTCCGTATAGAACGAGAACGGCTGCTTGTGCAGCGTTTGCCATGCCGCAAGCTCGCGCGAAAGCTGCAGAGCCTGGTGGTGATTGCCAATGAAGTTGTCATCCACGATAAACACTTCATTGCGCCAACCGAGATCCCGAAGCACATCCAGCTCGCGGATAAGTTGGGCTGGCGGCTTTGCCCGGGGACGGCGCCCATAGATGGTAATGATGTCGCAGAACTCACACTGATACGGGCATCCGCGCGAGAACTGCACGGGCATGGACGTGTATTTCTCCAGGCGCAGGAGATCGAACCGCGGGACCGGACTGTGCGTCATGTCGGGCTTGTCCGAGATCCGGTACAACGCCTGTGCCTCCCCGCGTTCGAGTTCTCCGGCAATCTTCGGGAAGGCTTCCTCCGCTTCCCCCACCATGACATGGTCGGCCGCCATAAGCGCAGCCTCGGGATCCGTGCTGGCCCAGGGACCACCCACGAAGGTGCGCCGTCCAAGAGCCCGGGCACGGCCCAGAATTCCCAGGGCATCCGCGCGCTGCGCGTGCATTGCGCTGACCATCACCAGGTCGGCCCAGCGCAGATCCTCATCCCGCACCTCTTCAAAAGCATGATCGATCAGGCGGATCTTCCAAGTCGGCGGACAAAGAGCCGCCACCGTGATCAGGCCCAATGGCGGCGTCATCGCCCGCTCAGGAATAATCTCCAGCACCCCCTCGAAGCCCCAGAAGGAGGGCGGGAAGCTCGGCCAGACCATCAACACTTTGAGATTCTTGCCCAAGGGCGGTAGGGAGACGCGGGATGGCGTATCAGAGACAGCGGACTCCCCTCCCGGCGTCTGCAGGGAAAGAGGGGGGTCCAACACAGGCGAGTTAGGGAGAACGTTGAATTGCGTCTCTGGCGTCAATGGAATAGCTCCCTTCCTGGATACTGCGTCAAACGATCAGGTCCCGAAGAGCCTGCTTGTTGCGTCTGCCTGGAGGCTGCGCATGCATTCCGCAGTTCACCACGCCTCGCCGGATACCGCTGGACCCTTGGCCTGCCGTGGGGTGCCAGAAAGCGGGAGACCTCCGCAAAAGGACACCGGGGAAGGCCGAGGCGGGAGACTGGCAGCGTGGCGAATGCGTTCCGGCGAATCTCCTCGGCGAATCTCCTCAAGGTGTAGAACAGAACGGCGCAGCTTGATACGGGTCTTCCCTCAAGAAGAACCGCGCGCTGGCGGGGCTTGAGGGGACACCGCAAGCGGAAATCCGCCCCGGAACAATGGTGCGATGAGACTACGCTGAATTCTTAGCTGTGTCATCAAGGTTGATCACGGACGATTGTTTCCGGTCGCCTCCGCAGACGCCGGCGCAGCCGGGCGCTTCTGCGATCCCGCTCCGCCTCACCGATATTGGTAGAAGCCCCGTCCCGATTTCTTGCCCAGCCAGCCGGCATCCACCATGCGAATCAGCAACGGACAGGGGCGGTATTTGGGATCGCCCAGGCTTTCCTGCAAGACCCGCATGATGTCGAGGCAGACGTCGAGACCGATGAAGTCGGCCAGCGCCAGGGGCCCCATAGGATGCGCCATCCCCAGCTTAAAAATCTCATCCACGGCCTGGGGAGCAGCCACGTCTTCCATCACCGCATACATGGCCTCATTGAGCAGCGGCATCAGCACGCGATTGGAGACAAAGCCTGGAGCATCATTGACCTCGACAGGCGTCTTTCCCAGCTTTTCGGCGAGCGCCTTCACCCGCGCGCAGACCTCCTGCGAAGTTTCCAGGCCGCGGACGACCTCCACCAGCCTCATCATCGGCACCGGATTGAAGAAGTGCATGCCGATCACCCTGTCCGGTCTCCCGGTCTGGGCCGCCAGGCGCGTGATCGAGATCGATGAAGTGTTCGAGGAGAGAATCACCTCCGGTCGCAGAATACGGTCGAGACTCTGAAAGATCTCTTGCTTTACGGAAAATTTCTCTGTAGCAGCTTCAATTACAAAAT